>NZ_JBVJMD010000020.1:0-131490 GCF_055584385.1 Streptomyces sp. NPDC104096 | reverse complement strand
GGCCCGGGGGGAATCCTCGAGGAACGAGGGTGGGCCCGGTTCGCCCGACATCACCGGACGGACCGTACCGAAACGCCGGGCCCCCTCCTCGCGGACGACCATGGCCGCGTCCCGGGCGAGGTCCGTCAGGAACACGCTCGCGATTCCGTCTTGAGATGACCTATGAGGTCACGGACGTCGCGCCAGGAAGACGAACTCCCTTCCCGGGCGGTCGGGCGCGTCGCGGATGCCGTCCACCACGTATCCATGAGCGTCCAAGTCCTGCTCGACTTCGTCCCGTTCGCGAAAACGCAGCGTCGAATCCGATGTCAGTACCTGTCCGTCCGCTGCGAACCGGTAGGTCCAGCGGAACGTCACCAGAGGCATGTTCACCTCCATCAGTCGAACCCAGCTCTCGACGGAGCCGACGCCCGGAATCCTGGTCACGCGACAGGACTTCTCGCGGGTCCACCCTTCCCAGGCGCGTCCGGCCGGATCGCGCGTCTCGAAGATCAGACGCCCGCCGGGCCGCAGTGCTTCGTGAGCTCCTCGTAGGGTCTTTCGCCAGGTCCGCGGGTCGGTGATGGCCTGGGCGACGTTCGCCGTCATCGTTGCGAGGTCGACCCGCAACGGTGGAAGGTCCGCCGCATCGCCGCAGATCCAGCGCACCCGCTCACCGCCCGGTTTGGTCCGGGCGACGTCGATGGATGCCTGGGCGGGATCCACGCCTACGACCTCGATCCCGCGGTCGGCCAGGAGGAGTGCGAACACTCCCGTGCCGCAACCGATGTCCAGTACGCGTTGCGCCTCGAAATCCTCTGCCATCCGCAGATACGCATGGAGGTCGCTGCGGTCGGGGTCGAGCGGATCGTAGATCGCGGCGAGTCGTGGATGGGTGAAGCAGTCGTCGGCCATGCGGCCGAACGTATGCGGAGCCGGGTCCGAGCAGCTACCCGGTTTCGCGACGCGGGAATGGGGCGGCGGTGCAGCCGTCGGTCGTCGGGGCCCCGGTCACGGAGAACGTCGTGACCGGGGCCCCGGGATCAGCCGCCGTGCGAAACACGCCCTAGTTCCGGTAGCGGAACACGATGCGGCCGCGTGTCAGGTCGTACGGCGGGAGTTCCACCAGGACCCGGTCCTCCAGCATGATCTTGATGTAGTGCTTGCGGATCTTCCCGCTGATGTGCGCGAGCACCTGGTGGCCGTTGTCGAGCTCCACGGTGAACATGGCGCTGCGCAGGCATTCGACGACCTTGCCCTCGACTTCGATGACGTTCTTGTTCTTCGTCATCGCACCAGCTCCAGGTTGCTGCTGATCGGCTGGGCGCCGATGTTCCCGAACAGCGCAGCGGCCGCTCGGTTGGACTCTTGGACTTCGGTCCAGGCCGCGGCGGATCCGGAGCGGCGCAGCGTTTCCAGCGCGTGGGCCAGCAGTGCCCGCGCGATGCCGCGGCGTTGTTCGCCGGCGCGGACCGCGAGCAGTCCGATGCGCGGCCGCTTCGCCGTCACCACCCGGATCAGACCCAGGTAGCGGTCCGGCGCCGCGGCCACCGCGTACTTCGACGGGTCGATGATGGTGTCGCCTTCGGGAAAGGAGATCACCTCCGCGGGCATCGACTGCCACCCGACGCTCGCCTCGACCTCGCCACGGATCGCACGGTCCACCGCCCGCAGCAACCTCTCGTCCGCCTGACCGGCGGGCACGATCGTCACGCCCGCCGGCGGCCGGACCGCTCCAAGCCCTGTGACTCGTGGATCGGTCGACACCGCGTACTCCCACTCGCGGCGCCGGACCGTGAATCCGGCCCGCCGCCAGTCG
The DNA here is from genome assembly GCF_055584385.1 of Streptomyces sp. NPDC104096. Classification (NCBI taxonomy): domain Bacteria; kingdom Bacillati; phylum Actinomycetota; class Actinomycetes; order Kitasatosporales; family Streptomycetaceae; genus Streptomyces; species Streptomyces sp. NPDC104096. The sequence goes on along the minus strand of NZ_JBVJMD010000020.1, from coordinate 129,692 downwards.
GCCGTCAGCACGGCGTCGGCTTCGTCGACCACCGTGTACAGCGGTGCGGGCAGTTGCGCCACCATCACCTCCGCGAGCCGGTCGAAGGTGGCGTCGTGCCAGGCGTCGATGCTGACGAACAGGCGTCCGTCGGGCCGGTGCTGCGCATGTCCACGGCCGACGACCAGGTCGTCATCCAGTGCGTGCCATTGCCGGTCCGCGACGCGCGTGATCACCACCGCGTTCTCGCTCGGACCGGATGTGAAAGGCTTCGTGTTCATCGGAGTCTCCTTCAGGAGTGCCTTGGTCTCAGGCGCTCCTGGCGACACCGGACGTCAGCCGCCGGACCGTGACGGATCGAGGGAGCACCCACGGGTAACTGCGTTCACGGTGCTCACCTCCAAACGTCGACTCAACGGCCCGCCATGAACGTAGCAGCGGGGCGCCGCCTCGCTCAAAACCTTTTTCCTGAGGAGCGGCCCGGGAAGGCGTCAGTCCTCGAAGCCGTCGCGCAGCAGGCAACGGGCCACCTCGGCGCGGGCCTTGGCGAGCTCCGCGGCGATCTGCTCGCTCCGGCCGGCCTGCGGCACCACCACGGCCGTCGCGGGCTCCCCGCCGAGGAGGCAGGCGCGCCGCAGATGGGTCGGCGGGTGGGTGGTGTCGACCTGGTGCCCGCGCCGGGCTCCGGCGCGCCGCTGCCGTTCGTACTCGTGCTCCGGGACGGACGCCGCGAACGCGGTCAGCCGCCCCCACAGTTCATCGGCCCGGGCCATGGCGTCCCGGGTGGACCTCGGCCCGCCGAGGGCGGCACGGTTGGTCTCGCTGCGCAGCAGGACGCCGTACGACCCGGAGACGAGGAACCGGTCCATGAGGCCCACCGCCGCCCGCGTGGATGCGGTACGGGCGGCAAGCCTGTCGGCGAGGTACTCGGCCCGCATCCCGGCCCGGGAGGTCAGCCGGACGAGCAGCACCAGCATTCCCCAGACCAGCAGCCGTGGCACCAGGCAGAAGGCATCGACGGCCATCTCGATCGCGGTCGGGTGCTGATGCGGCCGGAGGGTGTTGTACCAGAGCGCCAGGGTCCGCGTCGCCGTACCGACCACCAGGCCGTTGCGCATGTCGCCGTTGGCGTAGTGGGCCAGCTCATGGCCGAGCAGTGCGATCCGCTCCTCGGGCGTGAGGACTTCCCACAACGGCATGCCCAGCACCAGCAGCCGTCGGCCGCGCACGCCGTACGTCGTGACACTGGCGTTGATGTCCCCGTCCACGGCGATCGCGTGCACGCTCCGGGTGCCGACCGCCCCCGCCACCTCGTCCACCAGGGCGAAGAGTTCAGGCGCGTCGGCCCGGAACAGCACCGGCCAGTCGTCGGGCAGACGGCCAACTCTCGGAGCGAGCGCCCAGGCCATCAGCAGGGGCACCAGTCCCGCCACCATGCCGATACCACCCCAGCCCGCCACCACGCACCAGATGCCGCCGACGGCAAGCGCGAGCGTGACACCGTGCACGATCAGGGCGAGCGCGGTGGCCGACACCGCCGAGGCGTCGCGCCACGGGCGCAGTTCCTGCCCGCTCGACATCTCGGCGAGCAACTGCTCGCCGTGCCGTCGGGCCAGGACCCGCGCGGCTCGTTCCAGCCGTCCGGGCTCCGGCCGAGGTCTTTCGGGGTCCACGTTCCAGTCGCAGGCGGCGCACCAGACGGTGAACCGGCTGTCGCCGCGGATCTCCGCGGCGCATTCCGGGCACGACTGTGTTGTCTCCGTGGCAGTGTCAGACATCGCGGTTTCCCTCCCTCGCGGCCCTCCCCGAGCCGCCGCTCATCGGTACGGTGCGAATCTGATCACACGCCTGACCTGCATAGAAGGCGTGGTCGTCCGTACGGGACGAACCGTGATCGCGTCGCAATCGTCCGGACGCCTCCACCCCGGGAGGTCCAGCTCGCGGCCGACGCGGCGGGCGGGATCGACCGGGACATCGCGGTCGATCCCATCACTCGGACACTGCGGCGGACGGCGGCCCGGCCGACGCTTCAGCCGACCAGAAACGCCGACACGTCAGCGAAGGACAGGGACGTGTCCGGTTCGAGGCGCAAGGTCTCGCCGCGGAAGGACCGCACTTCCAGCCAGCTCTGCGGTGATGCCTCCGGCAGTACGTCCATGAGCTTTTGGACGTCGGCCGCCCGGTGGACCTTGAACTTCGGCGACGGCCGGTAGTACGACGGCTGGACGTCGAACCGCATGTCGACGGCGGGGTACGGCGAGCGCCCCCAGTCGCTGTAGGGCAGCGAGGCGTGACCGTGGATGCGGGCGTCGACCAGCACCTCCGTGTCCTCGTTCCCGATCTCGCAGTCGAACACGGGCAAGGCCGTCGCCACCCGTGCCGCCGCTCCCGGGTAGGCGGCGCAGGCCTGGCCCAGTGCCGGCGAGCAGAACAGCGCGTGGTCGAAGGACCCGACCGGGCTCGGCAACGGCACCTTGTGGTGGGACCGGCCGTCGAAAGCGAGGTCACGCCTGGAGCACAGGAACTCCAGGAAGGCCGCGACCACCCCGTCCTGATGGCCGTCGGCTCGCACTGCGAAGCGGACCGCGCTGCGTCCCTGCTCACGCAGTACGTAGTACTCGAAGAAGCCCATCGGGCGATCGGGCGTGCGCGCGCAGCGGTAGACCTCGTCGAAGCCGTCGACCGGCCGGTACTCCGCCACCGGCGCGTATGGGCCGACCGACCCGGTGATGACGTCCAGAACCGGTCTGTCGGCCTCGGCTTCCGCCGGATCGGAGAGGGGGTCCACCTCGGTGAAGCCCTTGCGGAGACGTTCGTCGATCTTGCGCACCGCGTGGCGCCGCGCCTTTTCCTCGTCCTCGAGCGTCGTCGTACTGGCCTTGCCCGGGGTTCGGCCGGAGCCCCACCGGAGGAAGCATCGGATCCCCTCCTGGCGAATCTCCCAGTATGCGAGCGTGGCCTCCTGCCGTTCGAACCTCCGCCACCTGGTCATCCGGCCTCCCGTACCGCTGCGGCAGGCCCGCGCCGGGACCGCACGCGGGTGACCCTATCGCCCGCCCGTGAGCCTGCCTTCACCGGTGGTCAGGACACCGGGAGGGGCATTTCCTTCCAAGCCCGGGTGGTCGGCGATCTCGTTTTGTCCGCAGCGGAGTTGACGACATCCTGGCCACATGGACACCGACGCAGCGACTCCCGTTCACCTCGGCAAGGTGATGAACGGCTTGGCGACGAATTCGGCCCTGCCGGCCTCCATGGTCCGGCGGCTGTTCGGATGGCGGCGGGATTTCGGGCAGGTGGCGGGGCGTCCGGACCTCACCGAGGACATGGTCGCCGAGATCATCGCGATCGACGACCACTGGCTTCTGCACAGCCTGGCGCTCAACGACCGACTGCCGGACCGGTTCCGTATCCGTCTGGCCGCCCATCGGGACGAGGGGGTGCGGGCCGCGCTCGTCGTCCATGCGGCGACCGCCCCGAGGGAGATGCTGGAGCAGCTCGTCGACGATCCCGACCCAAAGGTCCGTGAGTACCTGGCCCAGGGTCGTCATACGCCGCCCGACCTGCGGGCACGTCTCGCTGCTGACTCCGACCCCACGATCCGCGCCGCGCTGGCGAGACACTGGCCCCAGGCGCCGGAAGCGGTGCGCCGGGTCCTGCTGACCGATCCGGAGGCCACGGTCCGAGCCGCGGCCTGTTCGACCTACTTCGCGCACACGCCGCATCCGATACCGCCCCCGGACCTGCTGCCGACGCTGTTGGCGGACCCCGTGACCCGGGCGGGCGCGGTGATCCACAGCGTTCTCGACGAGGACACCCTTCAGCGGCTCGCCGGTGATCCGGACAGCGAGGTGCGCGCCGAGCTCGCCCGGCATCCCGACCTGCCGCCCTCGGTCCGCGCGGTCCTTGCCGTCGATCCGGCCCTGAACGTCCGGGTGAAGGTCTTCGCCCGGCCGGACACACCGGAGCACGAGCGGGCGGAGATCCATACCTCGGTCCACGAGCTTTCGCGCTCGCTCCCCGAACCGAGCCCCGACGCCGACGACGAAACCTTCCTGCAATGGTGTCAGAACTTCGCCGCGCAGACGGAGTTGAGGACCCTGCGCCTGCCCTGGGTCACGGCCGATCCGCTGCCGCACATCGACTCGCCCTACGTCGGTTTCCGCCTCTCGGCGGCCGCCGCCGAGGCCCTTCCCGCCGACGCGGTGGCCCGGCTGCTCGACGACGAGGAGGAGATCGTCCGCCTCACCATGGCGCACACCGCCCCGCACCTGGTCGATCCCGCGACCGCCGAGAACATCGAACGCCGTTACCGGCGACGGAACAAGCACACGTTCTGGTGGGACGAGGCGGAGGTCTTCACCTTCCCCGTGGAAACCCTGCGCCGCTTCGCCACCGACCCGGAGGCCCGCCTGCGCTCCTTCGCCCCCCGCGACCCGGATCTGCCGCCGACACTCGCCGAGAGGCTGGCCTCCGACCCCGAAGAGAGTGTCCGTCGCGCGATCGCGCCCCACCGCAATCTTCCGCTGCCGTCCCTGCTCCGACTCCTCGCCGACCCCTCGGAGCGCGTGGCGGAGGCCGCCGGTGCCTCGCCCTTCCTCCCCGTCGAGCGCATGGACTGGCTGCTGACCCGGGCGGGCCTCTAGGGCGTGTCCGACAATTCCCGCCCGCCCTCCGGGCGGACGACGGGAATTGTCGGACAGGCCCTGGCCGCCGTACCGGAAGGCGGCCGGCACCGGGCCGTCCGGCCGGGCCGGGTCGCGGATCCGGCCGGCGATCCGGGCGAAGCCTCTAGGCTTGAGCGATGCAGACCCCAAGCCCCGCCGAGATCCGCTCGCTGCACGAAAAGTATGCGCCGAGCACCGAGGCGTTCGACCTGGTCTTCACGCACTGTGAGATCGTTTGGTCCATTGCGGAGAAGCTGATCCCAGCGGCAGGGCGCAACCTCGACGCAGATCTCGTACGCGCCGGATGCCTGCTCCATGACATCGGCGTCTATCGGCTCGTCGACGAGACCGGAAGAGTCGACGAACCCAACTACCTGCGCCACGGACTGCTGGGTCACGAGATCCTGGCAGAAGAGGGATTCTCCGAGGAGCTCTGCCGGTTCTGTTCGTGTCACACAGGGGTCGGGCTGACGAAGCACGACGTGGAAAGCCAAGGTCTACCGCTGCCGGTCGCGGACTACATCGCCGTGTCCGTCGAAGAGCGACTGGTGATGTACGCCGACAAATTCCACAGCAAGTCCAATCCGCCGAAGTTCCTTTCCGCGGACTCCTACGCCGGGTATGTCGGCCGCTTCGGCAGAGACAAAGTGTCCGCGTTCGCGTGCCTGCGCGCGGAGTTCGGTGAACCAGACCTGACCGACTTGGCCGCCGTGCATCAACACGCCCTCGTCTGAAGGTCCCGAGCTCTGCCTGGTGCCGGTGGTGCGGGATGGTCCAAGCTGGCCCGCATGGACTGGTTGCCACTGCTCTCCACCCTGGCCGGCGCCGCGATCGGCATCGGCGCCACTCTCATCGCCGATCGGAACAGGTGGAGGCACGAGGACGTCAAAGAAGCTCTGCGGCTGCGGCTCGACATCTACACGCAGTACACCACCACCGTGAAGACCCTCGGTGAGACCCTGCGGTCCCTGGCCGAGCGAGAGCATCCGTCCGACGGCGAGCGGGCGTTGGCGCTGCGCGAGGCCTTCCGGGACTCAGGCATAGGCACCGCCTCGGAACGGATGTGGCTCATCGCGCCCGAACCCGTCGTCAAGGCCTCCGACAGCGTGTTCCATTGCCTGCGACGCATCTGCGACGGCTACGTCGACGGCAGTCCTGTCAGCAGTCCGGAGGATCGCGACCGCTGGGAGGCGCGCGGCAGAGCAGCCGCCAAGATGCGCAAGCTCATGCGCGAGGATCTCGGCGTCGGCCCACTCGCCGAACGCCACAGCCCCCTTCCCGACGACTACGACAGCCCTGCCGCGCAGTGACCGTGGCACCCGGCGCCGACGAAAGGTCCCGGCCGATCCACCGGCTCCGCTTCCATGTGCTCCTCGAGGGCGGAGGTCGGCGAGGTCAGCCGTAGGGATTGCAGACGAGGTAGCCGTCGACGCGGCTGAGCCAGTCCGAGGCGGGGTCGGGCGGGAGCGCGTGGCCGAGGTCGTCGGTACGGACCTCGCTGATCCACTGGTCGTGCTGGTACTCGTGGTTGATGAGAGCGAGCAGCAGGTGGTCGGCGACGATGCTCAGTTGGGTGGGGGCGCCGACCTTGCCGGCGGCGATGTCGCCGATGCGGGCGTGGACGCGTTCGGCGACGGTGTCGCGGAAGGCGGTGAGCCGTTCGACGGTCGGCAGCGCCCCGCGGAACTTCTCCGGGTTCGCCGAGTCCATGAGCGCGTCCAGTTCCGGGTCGGGGCTGGGCTCGGCGGCGGTGAGGTTGCGGATCATGAAGTGGGCGACGTGTGCCTGGTGGCCCAGGTGCCAGCCGATGGCGCTGGAGTTCTCGTGCGGGCGCCAGGTCACCTCGTCCGCAGTGAGGTCCTTCCACAGTTCGTCGGTGTAGGCGCGGGCGCGGTCGTACTCGCGCAGCAGCGCGGTGATTTCGTGCATGGTGCCCTCCTCAGGCGGTGCGGTAGAGGAAGTCAGGTGCCCCGTGCAGGGGTTCGGTAGAGGATCACGCTGAAATCAGGTCATAAGCAGTGCGTACGGCCAGGGAGCAGGGACTAGGGACGGGCTGCGGCAAGACGGTCGGCCAGGTGGACGAGGTCCGTGGCGAGCGGGGAGTCGGCGCTCCAGACCGCTTCGAAGGAGATCTGCACCTCGCGGCCCTCGTTCAGCAGCGGCCGGTGGGGCGCGTCGGGCGAGGTGAGCTTGGAGCGGGGAACCATGGCCGAGCCCAGGCCCAGCTTCGTCCAGTCCTCCAGGACCTGGTAACTGGCGGCCTCGCCCGGATAGGTGCGCAGCGGCATCTCGTGCGCCTGGAAGAGCTGTGTGGTGAAGGTGGTCAGGCCGCAGGTGTCCGGTACGAGGATGAAGCACTCCTTGCCGGCCTCCTCGAGTTCGAGCGGAGCCGCGTCCGCGGCGGTGCCGGGGCTGACGACGACCATCGGCTCGACGTCGATGACCCGGTGCTCGAAACGCGGCATCGCGGCCACGGCGGGGATGAGGACGATGTCGAGCTGACCGGCCAGCAGACATTCGCGCAACTCCTGCATGTTCGCCTCGCGCAGTACGAGGTCGCGGGGCGCCAGGAGGTCCTGGACCACGCTGAAGGCCCGGGCGACCAGAGGGGAGCCGATCAGTGGCGAGAGGCCCATGCGGATCTTCTGCCCGCCGGGTTCGGTCAGCCGTCCGGCTTCGGCCGCGACGGCGTCGAGCGAGTCCAGGGCCCGTTCGATCAGGGGCAGGATCCGGGCGCCGAACGCGGTCTGGGTCACGCCGCGCGGGGAGCGGTCGAAGAGCTTGTCGCCGAGGCGTTCCTCCAGTCTGGCGATGCCGTTGGACAGGGCGGGCTGGGTGACGCCGTAGGCGCGCGCGGCGGCGCTGAACGACTTCGTCTCGACGACCGCCTGCGCGTACCGGAGCCCTTCGAGGTTCAGGCGATCGACCATAGCCATCGCTTATCGCTCCATTCATCGGCGTCCCCTACCGGGCTGTTGAGGCGCTACCTATGGTGGGGCTCTGCCGATTCAGCATAACCAGTAGCTATGAGCGTCGCTCTGCTCCCGAAGGAAGGGCCGCATGCCGGACACCTCTGTGACCATGGTCGTGACCGAGCCCCGGGGCCCTCTGTACCCGTCCGTCGCCCGGCAGGCATCGCCGACGGGCCGGTGGGTGCGCGTGGCGGTGGTGGCGAGCGGCGTCTGCCACGCCGATCTCGCGACGGCCGCGGCCACCGGCACGGCGACCTCCTTCCCGGTCACTCCGGGGCACGAGGTCGCGGGTGTCGTCGCCGAGCTGGGCGACCAGGTCGAGGGCTGGGAGGTCGGCGAGCGGGTGGCCGTCGGCTGGTTCGGCGGCGGCTGCGGGCACTGCGCGTACTGCCGGGTCGGCGACGTCGTCCACTGCGCCGAACGCAAGATCCCCGGCCTGTCCTACCCGGGCGGCTGGGCCCGGAGCATCACCGTGCCCGCCGACGCGCTCGCCCGCGTCCCCGGCGGACTCGACCTCTTCGACGCCGCCCCGTTCGGCTGCGCGGGCGTGACCACCTTCAACGCCGTCCGCAAGGCCGGCATCCGCGCGGGCGGCCGCGTCGCCGTCTTCGGGCTGGGCGGCCTGGGACACCTCGCCGTCCAGTTCGCGGCCCGGCTCGGCTACGAGACCATCGCCGTCGCCCGCGGCACGGGCCGCGAACAGATCGCCCACGAGCTCGGCGCCCACCACTACATCGACAGCACCGCCCAGGCGCCCGGAGCCGCCTTGAGCATGGTCGGCGGCGCCGATCTCATCGTGCACACCGCCTCCTCCACCGCGCCCGTCGGCGAACTGCTCACCGGGCTGAACACGCATGGGCGGCTCACTCTCGTCGGCGTCGACGCGGGCTCCGTGACCGTGCCGTCGGCCGGGCTCGTCATGAACGGCCACACCCTCACCGGACACCTGACCGGCAGCCCGCGCGAGACCGAGGAGGCGATGGAGTTCGCCGTCACCCATGACGTACGGCCCCTGATCGAACGCATGCCGCTGAAGCAGGCCGACGCGGCCGTCACCCGGCTGCGTTCCGGCGCCGCCCGTTTCCGTATCGTCCTCGACACCACCGACGGCGAGTGACCACCCCCGCCGGTCACCCCGCCTCGAGTGCGGGCATCGGCTCGGCGCCACCACCCCAGCCGGACGGCCCGCGCTCCACGCTCCGCGTCCGACGCCCGAGCGGTTGACGTCCGCGTCCGACGCCGACAGGGTTCGGCCTGAGAAGAAAGGACATTCCATGTCCCACCGGGACACCCACGACGTGATCGTGATCGGCGCCGGCGCCTCCGGACTCGCCGCGGCCGCCGCGCTGCACGCCGCCGGCCTCGACACGGTCTGCCTGGAGGCCCGCGACCGTATCGGCGGGCGCCTGCTCTCCGCCCCCACCTCGCACCCCGGGCGGGCCCTGGACCTGGGAGCCACCTGGTTCTGGGACGGCGAGGAACGCGTCCGCGCCCTGGCCGCACGCAGCGGCATCGACACCTTCGACCAGCACCTCGCCGGCGACACCCTGCTGGAGGAGACCACCGGCACCCGCCGCCTGACCGGCAACCTGATCGACGCCCCCTCCCGCCGCTTCGCCGCCGGAGCGCAGAGCATCGCCGTCGCGCTCGCCGCCGCGCTGCCCACCGGCACACTGCGGCTGCGCACCCCCGTCACCGCCGTCCGCCCGGACGCCGAAGGCCGCCTCGCCGTGCGCACCCCGACCGGCCCCCTGTCCGCCGAGCACGTCGTCCTGGCCGTCCCTCCGGCCCTGGCGGCGGAACGGGTCGACCTCGGCGACGCGCTCCCCACCGACCTCGTACGGCTGGCGAAGGCCACCCCGGTCTGGATGGGGGCGGTCGCCAAGGCCGTCGCGCACTACCCGGCGCCGTTCTGGCGCAAGGACGGGCTGGCCGGCGCGGCGTTCAGCAGGACCGGGCCGCTCCAGGAGATCCACGACATGTCAGGTCCCGAGGGCGAGCCCGCCGCGCTCTTCGGTTTCGCGCACGCACGCACCGTACGGCCCGGCTTCGAACAGGCCGCCGTCGCCCAGCTCGCCCGGCTCTTCGGTCCGGCCGCGGCCACCCCCGACGCGCTGCACGTACAGAACTGGAGCACCGAGGAGTGGACGTCCCCGTCCACCGTGCAGCGCCTCACCGACCACTCCCTCTTCGGTCACCCGCTCTACCGGCGGCCGGCACTGGCCGGCCGGCTGCACTGGGCGTCGACCGAGACGGCGACCGAGTACGCCGGTCACGTCGAAGGCGCCCTTGCCGCCGGGGAGAGAGCAGCACGATCCGTCCTGACGGCACTCGCGCCCGCCGACGGCCTGCGCGCAGACCTCACCCACGTCCCCGACGCCGGCTGACGCCCAGGCGTGCGCACCGGATCACCGTTCACCGAACCGGGCCCGGTTCCCGGTCCGTGCCCCCTACGCCGTCAACCCTCCTCCGGAAGAGAAGCATGACCGATACCGCAGCCGCCGACACGACGACCCGCATACCCGATGCCGCCTTCGCCCAGCGCCGCATCCTGCGGGTCCTGGTCGCCTCCCAAGTCCTCAGCGGTGCCGGGCTCGCCGCCGGAGTGACCGTCGGCGCCCTCCTGGCCCAGGACATGCTGGGCTCCACGAACCTCGCCGGGCTGCCCAGCGCCCTGATCACCGCCGGTTCCGCCCTCACCGCCATCACCGTCGGCCGCGTCTCGCAGGCGCGCGGCCGCCGCCCCGGACTCGCGGCCGGCTACCTCACCGGGGCGATCGGCTCGGCGGGCGTCCTCGTCGCCGCCGTCCTGGACAACCCGGTGCTGCTCTTCCTCTCCCTGTTCGTCTACGGCGCGGGCACCGCCACCAACCTCCAGGCCCGCTACGCCGGGGCCGACCTCGCCGCCCCCGGCCACCGGGCCCGCGCGGTGGCCACCGTCCTGGTCGCCACCACCCTCGGCGGTGTCGCGGGCCCCAACCTCGCCGCTCCCACCGGGACCTTCGCCGAACGCTTCGGCATCCCCCACCTCGCCGGACCCTTCATCCTGTCCGGCGCCGCCTACGCCCTCGCCGCCGTCGTCCTCGCCGTATGGCTGCGACCCGACCCGCTGCTCATGGCCCGCAGCCTCGCCCAGGCCGAGGCGGCCGACGCCGCAACCGCCCGGACCGCCGACGCCGCCGGCCCGGACGAGGGCCGCGGGGGAGTCGTCCTCGGCGCGCTGGTGATGATCCTCACCCAGCTCGTCATGGTCGCCATCATGACGATGACGCCGGTCCACATGCACGACCACGGCCACGGCACCGCCGCCTCCGGCCTCGTCATCGCCATCCACATCGGCGCCATGTACCTGCCCTCCCCGCTCACCGGCCGACTCGTCGACCGCTACGGCCGCATGAAGATGGCCACCGTCTCCGGCATCACCCTCCTCGCCGCCGGTGTCCTCGCCGCCGCGGCGCCCGCCGACTCCGTCGCCCTGCTCGCCCTCGCGCTCGCCCTGCTCGGCCTGGGCTGGAACTTCGGGCTGGTCTCCGGCACCGCGATCATCACCGACACCGTCCCGCTCGCGACCCGCGCCAAGACCCAGGGACTGGTCGACGTCTCCATCGCCATCGCGGGCGCGACCGGCGGCATGGCCTCCGGCATCATGGTGGCCGCCACCGGCTACCCCGCCCTCGCCCTGACCGGAGGCATCCTCGCCCTCGCCCTCCTGCCCGCCGTCGCAGTCACCGCGTACCGCAGCTGAGCACCGTGGACCCGGATTGTTCGGCGGCGATGTCAGTGGTGCGGCATACGATCCGGGGATGCGAGCTTCAGGAACGTTCAAAGTCGCCGACTTCACCCCGGCTCCGGTGCCGAGCCCCGCGATCGAGACGGCGCTGCCCGTCGGTGTCGCCACGATGGCCAAGCAGTACGAAGGTGAGATCGCCGGACGATCCGCGACCTTGTTCACCGCCGCGTACGACCAGGCCGGCGGGACGGGGACGTATGTCGCGATGGAGTCCTTCGAGGGGACGCTCCACGGGCAGGCCGGCGCCTTCAACTTCGCACACAGCGCGACGACCCGGGGCGAAGGAAGGGAGGGCGAGTTCTTCATCATCGTGCCCTCCAGCGGCACGGGTGCGCTGGCCGGGATCACCGGAACCGGCGGCATCGCGGTCGACACGGACGGCACCCACCGGATCTGGTTCGACTACGAGCTCGGCCATTGACTTCCGCTCCCCGGCCTAGGGCCTGTCCGGCGGATCATGCCGCAGACGCGGGGTCTGGCACGCCCAGCTGCGGCGTTGTCGTCACTCGCCGACGTCCCCCAGCCTTCGGCCGGGAGGTGCCCCCACCGCGTCGACTCCCTCCTCCGCCTTGCAGCTGCACGCACCAGACCCCGCTCACCTCTGCTGATACCGCATCGTTGCTTTCCTGCGACTTGATCCGCCGGACAGGCCCTAACGGCCGGGGATTCCTGCCACGGTCGGCTGACCGTCTCGACTGGTTCCTGCTTCAACGCCCTGCGCCGACACACGTACCGGCCCTGAGGACGACGAGGTCAAGTCCCGGGGTGCGGTGTCCGGCGAACCGGGTGAGGTCCTTCGTGGCACTGGCGGCCGGCACAACATACAGATCGTGGTCGGAATGCTCGGTGGTCATGCCCCCATGAGCTCGGGAACCCTTGAGGACAAGGCCGACGACAGCTGAGTCAGCTGCGGCAAGGTCGACGAACGCCTCGAAGGACCTGGGTTTTTGAACCGTCATTGCGCTGTCTCCTGAGCGGGGTCGACGGGCATGGCACCCGGGCGTCCCCTGGGCATCAGGGTCGCCCGCACCGTCCGCGGCGGTGCTTCGCCGCGCCCGGAAGATCAACGCACGTGCGGACACTATCGGTCGGCGCTCCCGGCGGGCTCGCTTTCGGCCGTTTCGAGGAGTGGGGTATCGGGAGTCAGGGAGCGGATGCCCGGTATGGGGGAGGGGAGCAGCCAGAGCAGTGACAGGGCTCCTCCGGCGGCGGCAGCGATCAGGGTTGCCCTGAGTCCCATGAGGGTGGCCAGCGCGCCTCCGGCGACGGCGCCGAGGGGGCGGATGCCGTAGTTGACGGTGCTGTAGGCACCGGCCACGCGACTGCGCATGCCGTCCGGTATCACGGCGGTCTGCAGGGAGTTGAGGTTGACGTCGAACAGCATCACACCGAGTCCGGCGAAGAACTCCGTGGCGCCCAGGGCCCCCGCGCGGGCCCATGCCGGGCCGTTCGCTGTGGCGGCGATGGCGATGGAGGCCGGGAACAGGACCGCGCCGACCGCGATACTTCTCCCCACGCCCATCCATTGCGAGATCCTCGGGGCTGTCACGGCGCCCAGAAGAGCTCCGGTCGATCCGATACCGAGCGCCAGCCCGATGGTCCCTGCGGACAGGGCGAGGACCCGGTCGGCGAACAGCACGATCAGACCGGTGCCCGCGACGAACGTGAAGAAGTTGACGGTCGTCGCGCAGCCGAGGCTCGCCCGCAGGACCGGGTGACGAACCACGAAGGCCAGCCCCTCTCGAGAACGACGCAGGAGTGAGGACCGGTCCGCCTTTCCGGGAACGATGACCGGTTCGTCGACCCGGATCGGTCCGAGCAGGGCGGCAGAAGCCAGGAAGGACAGTGCGTCGGCGATCACGGCGACGGGCGCGGACAGGGCCTGGACGAGTGCACCGCCGATGGCGGGGCCCGCGATGTAGGAAGCGGACCGACTGGCGCTGAGCTTGCTGTTCGCATCGATGTAGGACGAGCGCGGCACGAGATGGGCGAAGAAGGGCGGATAGGCGGTGTTGAACAGCACCGCCGCGGCGCCGGTCAGCAGTGCCACCGCGTACAACTGGCCGAGCGTCACGGCGTCTGCGAGGTATGCGGCGGGCAGGGTGAGCAACACGCACGCACGTGCCAGATCGGCGAGAATCATCAGGCGGCGCTTCTGGGCCTGGTGGTCGACCCAGGCGCCCAGCACGATGGCGAGGAGATTCGGGGCCCAGACGAGGGCGGTCAGCCACGCGACCTGGTTGGCCGAGGCGTGCAGTGCCGTCACGGCGATCAGGGGCAGCGCGAGTTCGGAGACACGGTCTCCGAACTGCGACACCGACTGCCCGGTCCAGAAGCGGACGAACCGCCGGTCTCGCCACAGTGACGTCGGCAGGGAGTTCATGCGCTGTCGCCTGGCTGCTCGTCGTCAGTGCCCTCCGGGAGCATGTAGCGCAGCAGACGGACGCCACGGGCATCGCTCGGCCGCTGTGCCGGATCGCGTGTCACGTAGGGAGCGAGGACGCCTTCGATCGCGTCCTCGATCACCGCGAGTTCCTCGGCGGACACCACGACGCGGGTGTTGGCCAGACCCGCCAACCTGAGCCATACCGCTTCGAGTCGGGGTTCGGTCTCAGTCATCCACCGGTGCGGCAGGTCGGCGGAGCGCACGAACATCTCCTGGGACAGCACCCGTGCGGCGGACCGGCCCTCCTCGTCCTCCGGTACCTCGAACCGGAACCCCCGTGCCGCAGCCTGCCACCTGCGTTCCCTGCGATCGGTTCCGGGCTCGGCGTCGTGGACCAGTCCGAAGCCCGCCAGGTGGCGCAGATGCCAGCTGGTCACGGACGGGGTGGCCCCGACATCGGGTGACAGCTGCGTCGCTGTCGCAGGCCCGTGCCGCTGCAGGTGTTCGAGGATCGCAAGCCGAACAGGATGTGCCAGCGCCCGCATGGCCTTCGGATCGGTGATCTCGATGTCGCCCAGGCGATTACCAAGTCCCATGACCTGAGAGTATTCTCTCACAATACGTGAGAGTCAACTCTCATACGTTGTCGGACCGTTGCGATGTCCGTCAGAGTCGCGCCTGGCCGGAGCGCGCGGTCGGCCGGCCGCTCGGGAGTCAGCTCCCCAGGCGGCGGAGCGCCTGCATGGCCTCGCGCTCCACACGGGAGAGATCGCCGAGGACCGAGCCGGCCCGGACGAGGCACCGCGCGTCGCCCGACTCGCCGGCGGTCTTGATCAGTGCTGCCGCCTCCGTCCACAGGGTGGCTGCCTCGGCGTACAGCGTGTGGCCGGTGCGCAGGTGGCTGCTGTCGAGCAGGCCGGTGCATTCGGCGAGGAAGTCGCGGTAGAGGTTGCGGAACAGAGCGCCACCGGTGCCGGCCTTCTCCATCAGCAGGGCGGCCTGTGGCAGGTCTCGCCGGGGGTTGTCGGTGCGCTGGAGCCAGGTGCGCACCAGCTTGCCGGCTTTCTCGATGCCCCGGTGGCCGAGGTTGGCGATGGGCGGGTCGAGGAAGGCGTCGGCGCAGGCGGTGATGGCGGGGACGATCTGTCCGTACGGGGCGGGCAGGTTCTCTGGAGCGGTGAGGGCGAAGGAGCGGTGCTTGGCGGTCATCGGGCCGCGGGCGGCCCTGGCCCGGGCGAGGGTGGTCAGGCCGGTGGAGACCGCTCCGCCCTGCTGGTCGGTGTCCACCAGGTAGGCGTCGTGGTCGTCGTAGCCGTACATGGCGACGACGTGGCCGCCGAAGTGGACCTTCGAGCCGAAGTAGTCCAGGTGGTAGCTGTCGAGTTGGAGTCCGACGGGGTGGCCGGCGTCGATGAGGGCCGCCACGTTGTCCCATGCCCTGCGCGGGGAGGTGGTCTCCTGGACCAGGAGGTCCAGCCCGAGCCTGGCGGCCAGGTTCCTGGTGAGCTCGAAAGGCCTGACCCGTCCCCCGAGGAAGGGGAAGTCCATGCTCTTGGCGTCCCAGTAGACGAAGGACAGACCGGAGCCGAGGCCGAACAGCATGGGCTCGGACAGATCGAGTCCTTGATGCCGCAGCAGCACCCCCAGTGCTGTCGTCTCGCAGTGCTGCAAACCGCGAGGATCGATGGCCACTACCGTGCTCATGCCGTGCTCTCCTGGCTGGGGACGATCAGGCGGGTCGTCGGTTCTTCTTGTCGTGCTCGGGTGCCGGGAAGAACTCTGTCACCGATCCTGCCGGTCTGTTCGGCCACGCGGTGCCGGGGTCAGTGGGCCGCGCCGGTGAGGGCGAGGAATTCGGCGCGGGAGCGGGCGTCCGTACGCAGTACGCCGAGGAGGGTGGAGGTCATGGTGCTGGATCCGGTCGCCTGGACGCCCCGCAGCGTCATGCAGCAGTGTTCCGCTTCGATCACCACGCCGACGCCCTTGGGGTCGAGATGGGTCTGCAGCCAGTCGGCAACCTGCTTGGTCAGGCGTTCCTGGACCTGGGGGCGGCAGGCGAAGTACTCGACGATGCGTGCCAGCTTCGACAGGCCCAGGATCCGGGCGCCGGGCAGGTAGCCCACGTGGGCGGTGCCGACGAACGGCAGCAGATGGTGTTCGCACACCGACCGCACCGGGATCCGGCGGGCCAGCACAAGCTCGTCGTAGCCCTCGTCGTTGGGAAATGTCGTGAGGTCGAAGGGGCGCGGGGTGAACAGCTCGGCGTAGGCGCGGGCCATGCGCTCGGGTGTGTCGCGCAGGCTCTCGGAGGTGGTGGAGATGCCGAGCGCGGCCAGGAACCGGCCGGCCGCGGCTTGTGCGGCGGCCAGGTCGATCCCGTCGGACTCGTGGACGACGTGCAGGGCAGGCCGCCCGGGTGTCGCGTCCTCGTCGGCGGGGGCGTGCGTGCGGGTGGTGGTGCGGTGGCGTTGCCCGGTCATGTCAGTTGCCCCCGATGCCCGAAGCGGTGAGCAGCACGAGGACGAGGGTGGCCACGGCGAGCAGGCCGTGGGCCAGCACGACCGGTACGGGGAAGTGCCGTTCGGCAACGCCGGTGCCTTCGGTTCCGGAACCCGTGGCTGCCGCGTCGGCGGTGGCACGGCCGCGGTGGACGGGGATCCAGCGGGCCAGCATCACGAAACCCAGCAGCGCCACCGGCAGCAGCAGGCCGAACGCGGTCCAGGCCAGAGCACTGTTGTCGGCCACGAGGTAGATGATCCAGACCACCAGTCCGATCGCGGCCAGGGCGAAGTGGCCGAGGACGACGGGTGCGGGCAGGCGGCTGGTGCCGGCCCGTTCCCCGCTGATCCCCCCGCGCCGGATCCAGATGCCGAGCAGGTAGAAGCCGCCGAGAGCGGTGATCACCCAGGTGATCAGTGCGGCGATGTCCATGGTGAACTCCCGAGGGGGACGGTGAGGAAGACAGCCGGAGGACGCCGGCCGTCGTGGCGGGTGCCCGGGCGGGTCACCCGGCCGGGCGGTCGGCGCTGCGGCCGGGTGCGTATCCCTCGGCCTGGGTGTTCTCGTCGGCGACGCGTACGCCGTAGCGGTAGGCGAGCTTGCCGCCCAGGAATCCCGAGACGCCCAGAGCCGCGACGCTCAGCGCGGACAGGACGAGCATGCCGATGCCGACCCCGCCGTCGGCGTGGTCGCCGTGGCGCCACGCGAAGTTGACGGCGTAGGCGGCGGTCACCAGCAGGTTCAGCGTCATGTGGACCAAGGCGGTACGAAAGGCCGGGGTGCCTGCCGGGATCGCGAACAGGTCGAGAAACCCGACCGTGGCCGCCGGCAGGGCACCGATCACCCCTATGGCGATCAGCCACTGCGAGGACTGGGTCAGAAAGCCCGGACGGTGCACGACGTGCGAGGCGATGTCGAACACGAGGCTGGTCACCCAGGCGCCGATCGGCACGGTCACCAGGATCGGGTGGAACGGGTGGCCGTACGGGCCGGCGAGTGCGGAGCTGACGGGGTGCTTCGCCTGGAACAGTGGCTCACCGGTCATCGCAACCTCCCACTAATTTCACCAATGAACTTTGGCCTTATTTGGTGAAGGTGTCAAGGTGCCCAGCAGGCAAGGGAGTGAAGAGCACTTGTGTCCATGCCGATGGGAGTTATCGTGGTGGTGTGGCTTTCGACCCCAGCGCGCGGTCCGACGCGGCCGACAGCGCCATCGACTCCGTGAGCGTCCTTGGTGAGGACTCGCGCCGCCGCATGTTCTCCTTCATCCGGCGGGCGCGCCGGGCCGTCACCCGGGACGAGGCTGCCGCCAGCATCGGCATCTCGCGCAAGCTCGCCGCATTCCACCTCGACAAGCTCGTCGAGGCCGGCCTGCTGCGCGCGCACTACGAAACGCCCGGCGGGATCCGCAAGGTCGGCAGACAGCCCAAGATGTACGAGGCCACCGACGCCCAGATCACGGTGAACATCCCGGAGCGCCGTCACGGACTCCTGGCGGACCTGCTCCTGGACGCCGTCCTGACCGAGGGCGCCGACGAAACCGCCACGCAGGCGGCCGTGCGGACCGCACGGCAGCGCGGTCGGCAGATGGGCGAGACCGCACGGGAGGAGACCCGCCCGGGCCGCCTGGGCCCCGAGCGGGGGCTGACCGCGTGCGAACACCTGCTGGACCGGTACGGCTACGAACCCGTCCGGGAGACCTCCACCCGGCTGCGGCTGCGCAACTGCCCCTTCCACCCCCTGGCTGCGAAAGCACCCGACCTGGTGTGCGGGATGAACCACGCTTTCCTGAGCGGTTACCTGGACGGCCTGGAGGTCAACGGCATCCAGGCCGTCCTCGCGCCCGAGCCGGGGGAGTGCTGCGTGCGGCTCGGCCCGAGCGAGAACGATCACGATGACCAGGTGGACCAGGACCGCTGAGGTGAGTCCGGCCGGCCGCCCCCGCGGGCCGCCGCCGCGGCACGCCACGCCGCCCCGGCACGGAGATCGCCGGCAAGGGGGGCGCGCACTGCGAATCCATGCGGGGCCCATCCGCACCAACGTGCTCGGCGCATGCCTGAGCTGGGGGGAAGCCCGTTGCGGCGTTCCGACCGGAGCCTTCCCATGTCCACCAAACGCACTGTGCACCGTCCTGCTCGTTCCACACCATCGGCACCGCAGCCCACCGCCACCTCCGTGGTGACCGCCGCCGACTGCGGTCTGCTGCTCATCCGGCTGACCTTCGGCCTGTTGATGGCCGCTCACGGGGCCCAGAAGGTCTTCGGTCTCTTCGGAGGCCAGGGCCTGACCGCGACCGGCAAGGCATTCGCGGCCCTGGGCTACCAGCCGGGCAAAGTCTTCGCCGTGATCGGCGGTCTGTCCGAGCTCCTGGGAGGTCTGGGACTGGCCCTCGGCCTGCTGACCCCGCTCGCGGCGGCCGCCCTGATCGGCGTCATGATCAATGCGATGGCCACGGTCACCGGCGCCAACGGCCTGTGGGAGACGGACGGCGGTGTGGAATACAGCGTCTGCATCGCCGTGGTCGCCCTTGCGATCGCTGCCATCGGCCCTGGCCGACTGGCCGCCGACCGCTTCCTGCCCTGGGGCGCGGGCGGCTGGAGAGAGGCAGCCTTCGCCCTCGGCCTCGGCGGCTTGGCCGCCGCGATCACACTGAGTCTGTAAGCAGCCACCCGAACCGACCGGTCACCCGAACCGGCCGGCCGTCAGCCCGTACGCCGGCAAGCCGGCCTGTTCAGCGAACCCCGGCACCTGCCTGCCCGGTGCCCTCGGCACCGCCGGGACGACGGCCTCGGACCACCTCGGCCAGCCCCTTGCCGCGGGGTGATCATTTCGTCGCGGCCGTGGCGTACCCGCCCGCGGCGCAGTCGGCAGGGTAGAACCCAGGATGTGAGGACCGGCCGCAGCGGCAGTTGACCAGAGGGATTCGTTATGACCGAGGCGAGCGACGAGGCCCGTGCAGACCACGTCCTGAAGGCGAAGCACCGTGCGATGTGGGCGCTGGGCGACTACGCGTCCGTGGCGTCGCACGTCATCCATGACCTGGGTGGTGAGCTGGTACGGGAGTGCGGCATCCGGCAGGGCGACAGCGTCCTGGACGTCGCGGCCGGCTCCGGCAACGCGGCCATCCCCGCCGCCCTCCTCGGCGCCGACGTCGTCGCCTGCGACCTCACGCCCGAGCTCCTGGAGGTCGGACGGAACCTCGCCGCGGTGCGCGGCGCCCGGGTGGACTGGCGGGAGGCGGACGCGGAGGCCCTGCCCTTCGCGGACGGAGAGTTCGACACGGTGATGTCCTGTGTCGGCGTCATGTTCGCGCCGCACCACCAGCGGGCAGCCGACGAACTGGTCCGGGTCTGCCGCCCGGGCGGCACCATCGGTCTGATCAACTGGACCCCGGAAGGTTTCATCGGGCAGATGTTCGTAGCGATGCGTCCCTACGTTCCCCCGCCGCCGCCCGGCGCCCAGCCGCCACCTCTGTGGGGCGACCCGGAGCACGTGCACGCGCTGCTCGGGGACCGCGTCACCGACGTCGATGCCCGCCGGCAGCGGTTGCGCGTGGACCGGTTCGCGCGGCCGCAGGAGTTCCGGGAGTTCTTCAAGGCCTGTTACGGGCCGACCGTCGCCGCCTACGGCTTCGTCTCCGGGGACCCCGAGCGGGTGGCGGCCCTCGACGCGGCCCTCGACGACCTGGCCGCCCAGCACCTCACCGACGGCGTCATGGACTGGGAGTACCTCATGGTCACCGCCCACCGGAACGCCGCGTAGACGCGTGCAAGGTGCTGCAGCCACCGGCCGATCGCCGGGAGCCCGGACGCGGTCCGCGGTCGGTCACTTCTCGATCTGGAGCACGGCCGTCATCCCCGCGTCCTCGTGACGGTCTTGCGTCCCGCGACGGATTCCTTGCCGAGATCGTCCACCGGCGCGAAGGCCGTGGGCAGGGCCGCGGGTTGCATCGGTTCGCCTTCGGAGCGGACCGTGGCCAGTGTCGCCGGGGGGAACTGGTCGCCGGCCTTGCCGGTGTCGTACGGCAGGGCCCGAAGCTCCGACGCTCCGGCCTTCGGGCCCTGGACGAGCACGTCGTAGCGGGCGCCGGCCGGGATGACCGAGGAGTCGACGGAGTGGACCCGGTTCACCGGGTAGCCGTCCTGGGCGACGACGTGGAACCTGGTGCCCGGCAGCTGCACCTTGCAGAAGACGTTGGCCCGATGTCCGCGAGGCGCCACAACTGGGTCTCGCCGGGCCTGATCCGGATCCGCGGGTCGAGCTGTCCGTCGACGGTACGCGTCGTGGGGGAGCCGATCTTCAGGTCCGCGGTCTTGACCTCGTCCCCCACGAGCTGGAAGTCCTTGAGCGCGACGACGCGTTCAGTGATCCCGCGCAGTGCCGCGGGCAGATACCCGTCGAGGCCGTCGACCACGATCAGGCCGGCCATGCCCCCGCGGTCTGGGCGGCGGAGAGCGGGTGCGGGTGCGGGTGGTACCAGTACGTTCCCGGTTGCAGGCTCTTGGGGAAGGCGTACCTGTAGGTGAACGACTTGTCCGGCTCGACCGTGAGGAAGGTGTTGTCCGAGTCGCCGACGGGTGAGACGTGCATGCCGTGCACGCGCAGGTTCGTCTGCCGGCCGAGCCGGTTCTCGAAGGAGACCTCCATCCGGTCCCCGGGCCGCAGGCGCAGCGTGGGCGGCATGTACGTCCCGTTGTACGTCAGGGCCCATAGATCGCGGCCCGCCAGGCGTGCCTTCCTGCGCTCGACGACGATCCGGGTCCTGAGCAGTCCGTCGCGGCTCACGAGCTGCGGGGGTCGCGCAGGTCCTCCGTCGCCCGCGCGGTGAGGGCCGACGACGGGGACACGCTCGGCACGGGAGCGGAGGCCGGCCGGGAACGGCCGAGTGCGGTCGCCTCGGTACGCGGTGCGGTGCACCCCGCCGCCAGGGAGAGTGCGGCGAGCGTGGATCCGATGGCGGTCCGGGTGCGACGGGCGTGTGCGGACAACGTGAACCCCCATGCCCCGCGAAGGGCGGAAGACGGGCGGCCGTGGGCTGTCATCATGCGTTCCGGACTCCGGCGGGACCGGTCACGATCCGAGTGATCGTCGCGGGTGTCACCTTCTTGAGCGAGCCCCGGGACGCGGCACGCGCCCTCGCACAGGACGCGCGCCGCGTCGGCGAGGCATCACCCCCGGTCGACGGCCACGCGCAGGCCGCGGATCACATAGCCCCCGATCTCGTCCTGGAACGTGACGCGGGGCGGTGTGAGCATGCGGATGCCGTCGAGGGCGAAGAGGTGGCCGAGGAAGACGTTGGTCTCCATCATGGCGATGTCCGCACCCGGGCAGCGGTGCGGTCCGTCGCCGAAGGACAGGGCGGCCGCGTACCGCCCGGTCGTTGCGGGCCGGCCGGGGCAGACCGCCGTGGGGGTGGCCCCCACGGCCTCCGGGTCGGTGTTTGCCTCGTCCACGAGGATGTCGACGAGCGCGCCGGCGGGCACGGTGACCGGGCCGTCGGCGCCCGGCAGGTCGAGGGCGCCGGTGGTCCGCCGGCTCAGCCGGGCGACCACGGGTTCCAGGCGCAGGATCTCGTGGATCACCGCGAGGCGTTCGGTCTCGTCGCCGTTCGCGTAGCGCTCGCGCAGGGCGGCGTCGGTGAACAGATGCCATGCGGCGACGGAGATGAACTCGCGGGTGGTGATCATTCCGGCGGCGGCGTAGGTGAGGCACTCGCCGAGGATCTCGGGGTTCGAACAGCCCTCCGCGATCAGGTGCGAGATGAGGTTGTCGGCGGGCTGCTCGCGGTGGGCGTGGACGGCCGGGCGGACGTCGGCGAGGTAGATCCGCAGCCAGTTGCTGTTCTGGCGGAACAGCCAGTAGATCCCGTGCACACTGGTGAAGCCGGGCTTGCCGAACTTCTCCGGGAAGAAGCGCTCCAGCCGGCGCTGGATGCCGGGCCTGCTGTGGGTCAGACCGATCACCCCGCACGCCACGTCGATCGCGACGCCGAAGGTGAGGTCCTCCAACCACACCTCGCCCTCGCGCCGAAGGACGTTCAGATGCTTCTGCGTGACCCGCTCGGTGAGTTCCCGGTAGTGCTCGTCCACGCGGCGGGGTGTGAAGTAACGGGCGGTCTGACGGCGGTGTTCACGGTGCTCGGGCCCGTCGCGGTACAGCACGGGCCGCCGGATTCGGGCGGGCAGCTTCTCGACGGTCTCGATGCCCAGACCTGCCTGCACGGTGTCGGTGCTGCGCAGAACGGCGCGCGCCGCCGGGTAGCCGCGCACCTCCCATGTGCCGTCCTCCCCGCGGCCGATCGGGCAGCCGGGCCCGGTGGGATCCCTGCGGATCTTCCGTGCGTCGTCGTCGACTTGCTCCATCGAAGGCAGCCTCCGTCGTCATGCGGGCACCCCGGGAGGGTCCGCTGTCAGGCATGTGCGGCCAGACTTCAGGACGACCGCCCCCACCGCCAGCCCTTCGGGCGCCCGGGGCCGTGGCTTGTTCTCGCCGGGACTGCGCGTGTCGGACCGATGCGTCGGGCCGGGTCGCCGGACCGGCACGCCACCGGACTTCTCTCTCGCGGCAGCGCCCGTCCACGGCTTCGGGTCTCTCGGCGGCACGGGCGACAGTACGATCAACGCCTTGAGCGGCTCAGGCTCCCCGCACGGGGCGACAGGCCACCGGACGGAAGGCGACACACTCGTCATGGCGCTGCGACTGCTGACCATGAACACCCTCTTCACCGGCGACGTCCCGGCCCGGCTGCGCGCCCTCGGCGCGGCTCTCGACCGGTCCGACTACGACATCGTCTGCCTGCAGGAGGTCATGTTCCGCCGTAACGCCCGGCTGATCCGCCGTGCCGCTCCCGCGTACCGGCACTTCGCCTGCACGGGCTCGACCGTGCTCAAGGGCGGCCTGGTGCTGCTGTCGCGGTGGCCGATCAGCCGATGGCGGTTCGTGCGGTACCCGACGACGAGCCCGGTGCGCGGTGAGCTTCTCATGCGCAAGGGCGCCCAGTTGGCGTCCGTCGCCACCCCGGACGGTGAACTGGTGGTCGTGAACACCCACCTGTCGGCCAACCGTGACGACGACTGGTCTCCCACGAACCGGTACACACGGATCGCCCGTGCCGAACTGGCCCGGCTCACCGGGCTGATCGCGGCCATCGACCCGTCCCTGCCCTTGGCCGTGGTCGGTGACCTCAACCTCCCGCGCGACTCGGCGGCACTCGCCGAATTCGTCGCCACAGCGGGGCTGCGCGACGTCCTCGCCGGCGACACCCGTCCGACCTACCGGCCGACACCTCAATGGCCGTCGCCGCCGGCCCTGGATCACGTACTGGTCCGGGCCGCGGCCGGGGAGACGCTGACCGGCGGCGCCGACTTCGTGTTCCAGGACCGGGTGACATTGGACGACGGCCGCCTGGCCTACCTGTCCGACCACTACGGCGTGCGGGCGGAGCTGATCCGGTCGAAGTGACACGGACACCGGCCCGACCGGCTCGAGTCGGCGGACGCCGTCCTCCACGCCGCCACCGACGGTCTACGCGGCGAGCGCGGCGGGTTCTCCGAGTCGGGCGGCCGCCGTGCGCCAGGCAGCCGTCACCGCCGCGTGGGCACGCTCCGTGCGAGCGGCGCCGTCCGCTGTCAGGTCGATCGGCCCGCCCACATGCACGTGCAGTCGCGGGCGGCGAAGCGGTGCCGTGAACAAGCCCGCGAGTTGCTTCGTCCTGTTTCCCGATGTGACCCGACGGGCGCCGGCCTGACCCACGGGCACCACCGGAGCCCCCGTGCGCTGGACGAGCCGCGACAAGCCGCTGCGGAAGGCGTTGGGTGCCGCCTCCGCGGCATCCGTCCGGTGCGGGAGACCGCCCTCGGCGTAGATCAGAATCAGGCGTCCGCGCTCCAGCGCCTCGGCGGCCTCGTTCAAGGCGTCCGCCGCGCGCCGGTCGCCGCGCCGGACCGGGATGTGCCCTTCCCGGGCGAGCGCGCGGCCCAGGACCGGAACGCGCCACAGTCCGGCAGCCGCCATGACGACCGGACGGGCCCCGAGGCGGTGCAGCGCGGCGAGCACGACGGCGGGATCGGCGAGCGAGGTGTGGTTCGCGGCGATGATGCTGCCGGGGGCGAGTTCGGCGCCCGCGTCGGTGGTGATCGTGAGGCGGCCGACGGCGGGCACCAGGACGTCGGCGAGGCGGCTGAGCATGTGTCGGTCTCCCGATCTCGACAAGGTTGACCTCCATCGTCGGCTGTGATGCCCCCCGGGGCCTGAGTAGGCGCACTCATCTTTCGCGGCCCGGTACCCAGGCGCCCTCACCGCGCTGTCAGCGCAGGCCGCTGTAGGCGGCCATCACGATCTCCATGCCGCGGTTGTCCTCCTGCCGAGCCCGGTCGATCATCTGGTTCATGACATAGGCAACCGTCATGCGTGAACCGGGATCGTTCACCACCAGCGAGCCACCCCAGCCGCCCCAGCCGAAGGTGTCGCCGAACCTGCCGAAGCCCACCGTCCAGACCATCGGCGTCCCCAGCACACGGTCGTCGCCGCGGAACACCTCCTGCCACGCCGGCTCGCACCCCTGAGGGGACAGCAGCCGTACGCCGCCGGCCGAACCCCGGTTCGCCAGTACCGACTGGACCAGGGCGACAGAGCGAGCGTTGCCGAAACCGTTCACCGCAGGGAGTTGCGCACGGCGCCACGCCACGGAGTTGGCGTCCCTGACCCGGATCGCGACACCGGTGTTCTCCCGGCGTGTGCCGTCCGGCCCCGGCGGCGCGTCGGCAGCGTACGCGTCGGTCAGCGACGGTGGCGGGATGAGCGGTGCCACACGGTGGTCGTGACCGGCGGAGATCCCGAGGTGGAAATCCGCCCCCAGCGGCTTCGCCACCTCCTCGGCGAAGAAATCGCCGATACCGCGGCCGGTGACGCGGCGGACGATCTCGCCCACGAGGAAGCCGAAGGTGAGCGCGTGATAGCCGGCGGCCGTTCCCGGCTCCCACGCGGGCGTCTGCGCGGCCAGCCCCGCCGTCACGCCCTCCCAGTCGTAGAGCTCCTCGACCGCCGTCATTCCGGACAGGTCCGGAAGCCCCGCGGTGTGCGACAGCACGTGCCGTACCAGCACGTTCTCCTTGCCGGCCGCGGCGAACTCGGGCCAGTAGGCGGCGACCGGCGCGGACAGATCGAGCTCGCCCCGGTCGGCCAGCATCAGCGCGCACAGGGCGATCATGTTCTTGGTCGTCGAGTTCACCCCGACGAGGGTGTCGCGGTGCCAGTCGACACGGCGGTCCGCGTCGGCGTACCCGCCCCAGAGGTCCGCCACCGGCTCGCCGTCGAGACGGACGGCCGCCGAGGCGCCCACGTCGTCCTTGTCGAGCAGGGCCGCGAGTGCCTCGCGGACGGCGGCGAACCGGGGATCACAGAACCCCTTAATGTCAGTCATGGGCATAAGCCTCGGACGGCCCCGGGCCTGCCCGCCCGACAGTTCTCGCGCGCCTTCTGTCAGGCAGGTCGCGAACAATTCTTGCTACTCCGGTCAGGCGGCCTGACGACCGCCACTCGTCGAGGGGACGGACACACGTGCTGGAGCGGCTGAATCAGGCGCTGGACCACCTGGAGGCCTGCCTCGACGGGGAGGTCGACATGGCCGAGGTGGCCCGGATCGCCGCGGTGTCGGAGTACCACTTCCGGCGCCTGTTCGCCGCGCTCGCCGGGATGCCCCTCCCGGTCTACGTACGGCGTCGGCGCATGACGCTCGCCGGGGCCGAGGTACTGGCCGGGGAGCCGACGCTGCTCGACATCGCGGTGCGGTACGGGTACGGCTCGGGCGAGGCGTTCGCCCGGGCGTTCCGGTCGGTGCACGGCGTCGGTCCGGGAGAGGCCCGGCGCACGGGTGCGGTGCTCACGGCACAGCCGCGCATGTCCTTCCGCGTCGTCGTCGAAGGCAGTACGGCCATGCGGTACCGCATCGTGGAGAAGCAGGCGTTCCGGGTCCTCGGCAGGAGGGCCCGGGTCCCGCTCGTGCACGAGGGGATCAACGCGGCCGCGGCGGCGCACCTGAAGAGCCTGGACGCGCGGACGATCGTACGGATGAAGGAGCTGGAGCACCGGGAGCCGGCGGGGATCCTGTCGGCGGCGGTCTACCTGACCGACAGCCGGGAGGAGGGCGCCGAGGCGGACTACTGGATCGGCGTGGTGACCGGTCCGGAGACGGCCGCCGAGGAGCTCGACGCGCTCGACGTGCCGGCCGGGACGTGGGCGGTCTTCGACAGCCACGGGCCCTACCCGGACGCCCTTCAGGCGCTGTGGCGAGACGTGTTCACGCAGTGGTTCCCGTCCAACGTGTACGTGAGCCGGTCCGGCCCGGAACTCCTGCGGACGCGGCCGGTGGAGACCGGCGCGGAGACCGACGCCCAGTTGTGGATCCCGGTCGAGCGGGGCAGTGGAAGCGCCGGGCCGTGAAATCCGGCACCCGACCCCGGGATCATGGCTCCCCGAGTCGGGGCTTGGGGATCAGACGGTCAGCCTGCGCTGGATGGGGTGAGCGGGGGTCGTCGGTTCCGGAGTGCGGGTGGGTAGCCGTGTAGAGCGCGCGGGCCTGCCAGGGCTCGCCCGCCTCGGGGTGGAGCCGGCCGATCCCGGCAGCCTCCACGGCGAGCAGAGCCACTTGGTGGGTACGACGGTGATCCGGGTGGCCGGTGAGCCGGCCGAGCGCGTCATGGGTGACGACGACTTCGGGACGGAACTGCCTGATGTGCGCGACGACCTGGGCGACGGCGTCAGCCAGGTCCACGTCGCACCAGCGGGGCCGACCGGGCGCCGAGGACTCGTTGCGGGCGTCGCCGTAACCGAGCATGCGCGGCTCGCCCGCACCCAGAACCGTCAGGGCCGCGTCGAGCTCGGCGGCACGCGCGTGGTCGCGCCGGACCACTTGTTCGAGGTGGGGATCGGCCAGAGCGTCGGCTTGCGTTGGAGTGCGCTTCAGGTCGTAGCGTCGCAGTGACCGCGGCGCACGAAGCCTGTGGACCACACGTCTCGGACGGGATGCCCGGTGGTGGAAGCAGTGCCGGCCGAGGCGCTTCGCGCGGTCCGATGAACGATGAACGAATGTTCGGAACGGAACTGGGAGTCGGCATGCAGAAGCGCAGTCTGCGAGACCTTGAGGTATCGGCCATCGGCTTGGGGTGCATGGGCATGTCCGCCTTCTACGGGTCCGCGGACCACGAGGAGGGGATCGCGACCATCCGGCGTGCCCTCGACGTCGGGGTGAACTTCCTCGACACCGCGCAGATGTACGGGCCGCTGACCAACGAGTCGCTCGTCGGCGAGGCGATCCGGGGGAATCGCGACGCGTACGTGATCGCGACGAAGTTCAACTACCGGATGGACGACGCCGTGCCCGGCGACATCAGCACGGTCGGCCCGCAGGACGGTTCGGCCGAGCATGTCCGCAGCTCGGTCCACGGCTCCCTGGAGCGGCTGGGGACCGATCACATCGACCTGTACTACCAGCACCGGGTCGATCCGAACGTACCCATCGAGGAGACGGTCGGCGCGCTGGGCGAGCTGGTCGCCGAGGGCAAGGTGCGGTACATCGGGCTGAGCGAGGCGAGCGCGGAGACCATCCGGCGCGCGCACGCCGTGCACCCGGTCACCGCGGTGCAGAGCGAGTACTCGCTGTGGTCACGGGACGTGGAGGCCGAGGTGCTGCCCGCCTGTCGTGAGCTGGGCATCGGCTTCGTGCCGTACTCGCCGCTCGGCCGCGGCTTCCTCGCCGGCCGGTTCAGCTCGCCGGACGAGCTGGACGCGAACGACTGGCGCCGCGAGAACCCGCGCTTCCAGGACGCCAACCTGGAGGCGAACCTGCGGCTGGCGGCGAAGGTGAAGGAGATCGCCGCCGAGAAGGAAGTGTCCCCGGCCCAGCTGGCCATCGCCTGGGTGCTGGCCCAGGGCGAACACCTGGTGCCGATCCCGGGCACCAAGCGCCGCACCTACCTGGAGCAGAACGCCGCCGCGGTCGACATCACCCTGTCCAAGGAGGACTTGGCCCGCATCGATGCGGAGCTGCCCGAGGTGTCGGGTGAGCGCTACGACGAGGCCGGCATGCGATCCGTCAACCGGTAGGGACAGCCCGGCCGGTCAAGCGATCGTTGCTTCGCTGCTGGACGTCCGTCACGCCGCGGATCCGGCGCCGCCCCGGCGTTCGCAGAGTTCGGCCGGCGCCCCTTCGGCTTCCACCCGAACCTCACGAACGACACGGCGGTACCGACCGTCAACCGACCGGCCGGGGCGTGCGGAGCAGCTGCTCGAGCGGCTGCTCCGCACTCGCGCTGCACAGGGCGGACGTCGTCGACCGGTACCCGCCGCCCTGGTCCCGGCGTCTGAACATGGGAGCGAGGACCGGCGCTTGCACCCTGCGTCCCGGTGTCAGGACGGTGTGGCCGCCCGCATGACGGCGTGCCAGGGGGTGGCGTCGAAGACGAGGCGGATGGTGTCGATCCGGCCGTCGGTGAGGTGGAAGTGCTCGGCTGTGTGCTGGGTGCCGATGGCCGGGACCGAGGTGTGGACGTCGTAGAGCAGGACGGCCTCGCTCTCGCCGTACAGTTCGCTGACCAGATCGACGCCGTTCACGATCCCCAGGAAGGCGTCCAGCCCGCTGAGATGGTCGTGCGGGCGGTCGGAAGCCAGTAAGGGGCTTCGGAAGTGGAAGGGCTCGGCAAGGGTTCGGACGGCGGCGGGGATGTCGCCGCGGAACCGGGCCTGGTGGTAGGCGCGGACGGTGGCGCGCGTCGTGGCCGTGGTTCGTGTCATGCGGGGGCGTTTCCTTCGGTGGCGGTGAGGTGGGCGGTGATGCGCTGCTGGTTCTGGACGAGGCGCAGGCACAGGTGACGGAGCTGGTGGAGCTCGGTGTCGGTGAATCCGTGGAACAGTGCCGCCATCGCCCTTTGCGTCGGTGCCCGGAACTCCTCCAGCCACGTCAGACCGGCGGGGGTGATGCGGGCCAGGACGGACCGGCGATCCGCGGGGTCGGGGTCGCGTCGTACGAGTCCTTGGCTCTCGAGCGTGTCGACCAGGCCGGTGGCGTTGCGGGCGGTCATGCCCGCGGAGCGCGCGAGGTCGCCGAGATGCGCGCCGGCCGCCCCGAGGGTGCGCAGCCGGATCAGGACGTCGACGGCTCCGGCGCTGAGGCCGCGGCCTTCCGAGCCGTGTGCGCGAAGCCGCTCGACGGATCTGTGCGCGGCACGCGCGGCGGCTGCCGCCTCCAGGCGGAGGATGTCGCCTCCTGCCGCGAACTCCACCAGTGACGCGCGGACTTGGGGATCGTGGAGCAGACCGTCGGCGTCGAAGGCGGGCTCCTCCGAATTAGTTACGTACTTCATGATGAAGTACTACCGAAACTTCTGATGTCCAGTCAAGGCGGTTGCCGCGACCGGGCGGTCCCGTCGTGCGAGCGGGTCGGTGGCGACCGTGGCCGCGGCTGCGGTGTCAGTGCGCTGAAGTAGCCTTCCAGTCACCGCACGCCGACTGTGAGGACCAAGAGAATTGACCGGCCTGTCCGCTTTCCCGCTGCCCTTTCACGCGTCCCGTTCCATATCGTTCGCGACGCCCCGAACGCTGCGGGAACTTCAGATGATGCGGTGCAGTGCCCACATCCGGGCGAAGCCGGGGTGGTTCGACAAGATGAACGACGCCGACATCGTCGCCAGGTGGACGCGGGAGGCGGTCGCTCAGGGACTCACCGAGGCGCAGGTTCGTTACGTGCTTGCCGAACTCGCGTACTACGCCGCGCTGCGGGACGGACGGACCGGCGTCGAGGTGTCCGCCGTCGACGGGGTGTGGCAGTCGGACACCCTGGTCGACGACGAGCTCAGGTCGCGGCTGCGCGAGGCCGTTCGGGTTCTGGAACAGGTCCCCGGAGCAGAACAGGACTGGCATCCCGGATCCGACGGCCAGGTGCTGGATCTGGTTCATCCCTCATTGTTCTGCCTGGTGAGGGAGGCGAGCGGCGCGCCCGAGCGGGCTTGGCAGAACCCGACGGACCGCTACTCGAAGTACGAATTCTCGGAGAAGTTCCAGTGGCTGCCCACGGACGTCGACGTCAGTGACGACGGCGAGGTCGCCTTCCGTTCGTACGTCAACAACGTCCACCCCGAGACGCATCGCGAACTGGCCTCCGCCCTGCCGGACTTGTTCGCGCGGCTGCGCCCGCTGCTGGAGAACGTGCTCACCGATCTGCGCCGTCCGCGGCCGCTGCGGATCGAGGCCGATCCCTACGGGTGGTACGAGTCGCAGGGGTCGGAGTATCCGGACAAGTCCTCCTACGGTGACGACGGGGCCTACGCGGAAGCCGTCCGCGCATGGGAAGAGGCCCAGGACGAGTGGTGGGAGAACCGCCGTCCGACCGTCCCGGACGCCCCGGACTTCACCCCGCCCGAGTCGCCCGACGAATCCGTCCGGGTCGACCTGCGCGGCCGCAGCCTCCAGGTCATCGTGAAGCTCGCCACCATTCATCTCACCCCGGAAAAGCCCGAGTACTCCGGTGGTTCCTGGCATGTCGAGGGGATGTTGAACGAGCGGATCGTCTCGACCGGCATCTACTACTGGGACAGCGAGAACATCACCGAAAGCCGGCTGAGCTTTAGGGCGGCACTCGACGACCCGGACTACGAGCAGAGTGACGACAACGGTGTGCGTGAGGTCTACGGCCTGGAGGACGCGGACGCACTGAACCAGGTGCTGGGATCGGCCTCGACCCCGGCGGGCCGCTGTCTGGCGTTCCCGAACATCCTGCAGCACCGCGTCGGTTCATTCCGCCTCGCGGACCCGGCCCGCCCGGGACATCGCAAGATTCTCGCCTTCTTCCTGGTCGACCCGTCGGAAAGGATCGTTTCGACATCCGATGTACCACCGCAGCAACCATGGTCCGACACCTCGACCATGACGCTTGAACAGGCCAAGAACTACCGCGAACAGCTCATGCGGGAACGCAAGTTCTTCGTCGACGAACACAACGAGCAGCTCTACGAACGAGAGTTCTCCCTCTGCGAGCACTGAATCTCTTCTGTCTTGAGCCGCCCCGTCGGCTGCCGCCCCGGATGCCTCCCCGACCGACCGATGTCGACGTCGGATTCTCGCTGGCATCGTCCACGTGCCGGAGCCGAAGGTGGATGCATGATGGACGAGGAGCACTACTACCGGGCCGCTCTGAGCAATGACAGCCGGTTCGACGGCCGGTTGTACATCGGAGTGGCCAGTACGGGCGTCTACTGCCGCCCGACGTGCCCGGCCATGACTCCCAAGCGTGTCAACATGCGGTTCTACCGGACGGCGGCCGCCGCGCAGGCCGCCGGATTCCGCGCGTGCAAGCGGTGCCGGCCCGATTCGGCGCCGGGGTCGCCGGAATGGAACAGCCGCGCCGACCTGGTCGGACGTGCCATGCGTCTGATCGCCGACGGACTGGTGGACCGGGAAGGCGTCGGCGGCCTCGCCGCCCGGCTGAACTACAGCGAGCGCCAGCTCCAGCGGCAACTCGTGGCCGAGGTCGGGGCGGGCCCGCTCGCGCTCGCCCGTGCCCAGCGGGCCCGCACGGCGCAGCTCCTGCTGGAGACCACCGACCTGCATGTCAGCGAGGTGGCCTTCGCCTCGGGGTATTCCAGCATCCGGCAGTTCAACGACAACGTCCGGGCGGTGTTCTCGATGCCTCCCACGGAGCTGAGGGCCCGTGCGCTCCAGCGCCGGCCGCACGCGGCCTCGCCCGCGCGGCCGTGGGGCAACGGAATCCGGATCCGGCTGCCGTTCCGCATTCCGCTGGACGTCGGTGCGCTGCTGGAGCAGCTCGGTGAGCAGGCCGTGCCGGGCATCGAGGAGTACACCGACGGCGTCTACCACCGGGCGCTGTCGCTCCCGCACGGCAGCGCCGTCGCGTCCCTCTCCCGCTGCGTCGGCGAGCCCGCGGGGAAGTCCGTTCAGCCTCCCGGCCGGGGCTTCGTGGAGTGCGAGTTGCACCTCCAGGACCTGCGCGACATGACGGCGGCCGTCCAGCGGTGCCGTGACCTGCTCGATCTGGACGCGGACCCACAGGCCGTCGACGAGGTACTGGCGCGGGACGCGATCCTCGCCCCGCTCGTCGCACGCGTGCCCGGCCGCAGGGTGCCGGGCTCCGTGGATCCGGCCGAGTGCGCTGTCCGAGCGGTTCTCGCCCAGGACGCCGGCCCCGAGCAGGCCAGGAGCGACGCGGCGCTGCTCGTCGCCCGCCACGGCAAGCCACTGACCAGAGAGGTCGGCCGGGTCACGCACACGTTCCCGGCCGTCGAGACGCTCGCGCAGCTCGCGCCGCACGAGCTGGCGGGCACTCCCGAGCGGGGGAGCCGTGTGAAAGCGATGGCCACCGCCCTGGCCCGCGAGGATCTGGTCCTGGGAGTCGGCGTGGACCGTGAGGAGGCCGGCCGGAAGCTGCTCGAGGTCGACGGCGTCGCCCCGCGGACGGCTGCCCTCATCCGCATACGGGCGCTGGGGGACCCGGACGTCCTCGTCCCCGCGGAACCGGAGCCTCACGACGCGGCCCGCCGGCCCTTCGGCGGTCTGGGACCCGCCGCCACCGACGAGCGCGCCGAAGCCTGGCGGCCCTGGCGCTCCTATGCCGCACTGCATCTCTGGGCCGCTGCGGGGACGCCATGTTGACCCACCGGGACGACGACGCGCGGCTCGGAGGTCCGCCCCTGGTCCCATGATCCGCACCCTGCTGGGTACGGCGTCGGCCGCACCTGGCGTCCGCGGCGCCTGGGTGAGCGTCACTCGGACGGTTCAGCGGTCCTGGAGGTGTCCCGCGAGGCTCCGCACGATCTCGGCGCACAGGATGGCCTGGCCCCGCGCGTTCAGATGCAGGCCGTCGGTGCTGTAGATGTCCTCGGTGCCCGCGGGATGGCGGGGGAGGTCCACATGGACGGCTCCCAGCCGTGCCGCCACCTGCTCGGTCCGCTCCGACCAGGAGGCGATGCGCTCGCTCATCGGCTTGCGGTAGCGCTCGTCGACGTAGGGGGAGACCGTGATGTCGAACAGGCCCGATGTCACGACCGTGCAGCCGGTCTCGCGCAGCGGTGTGATGACCAGCTCCAGTTCGGACTCGACCGCGTCGATGTCGAAGTGCCGCCGCAGCATGTCGTTGCCCCCGCAGAACACGACGGCCAGATCCGGCCGGAACTCCAGCGCGGGCGCGAGCTGCGTCTCCCGCACCTGGGCGGCGAACAGGTTGCGCAGGCCCAGGTTCACGGATTCGAGGCCCGGTTGGACGGTCCGCAGCTCCTCCACGAAGCGCTCACTCCACGGGAGGCAGCGGTATCCCTCGAACGCCTCGGTGACTCCCTCGGCGCCGCTGTCGCCCACGACGGCGAGACGCTTCCACGGAGCGCCCGCCAGCACCCGGGCGGTCTCGCCCGCCGACAGCAGATAGGGGTCGTCGGCTTCGGACGGGCGGTTCGCCGTGTCTGTCATGTCGGAACTCCTCTGTGGATTCCTCAAGGGAGATCCACCATGTCAGCCTGCCCGTGGGCGGGCTGGCGAGATTCCGGCGCCGTCCTCCGCGGTTCGTTCGCCGGACTCGCCCGGAACCGGACCGGACGTGGGTCTGGCGGCGATCCCCGGCACATCAACAAGCCGATGAGAAGCGGCCGTTCGCCAGCCATACTTGATCCATGGGGACTGTGGCGGCGCTCTACCGCTATCCGGTGAAGTCGATGCTGGGCGAAGCCGTGAGCGCCGTGGCGGTCACGGAAGCGGGTCTTTCGGGAGACCGGATCTACGCCGTGCTTGACGAGACGGGCGCAGTGGGCAGCGTCAAGCACCCGCGCAAGTGGGGCGCGTTGCTGCGCTGTCGCAGCCGGCTGGACGACTCCGGCACGGTCCGGGTCGTACTCCCGGACGGTACCGACCTGTTGGTGGAGGACCGTGAACTGGACGTGTTCTTGTCCAAGTTGCTCGGCCGGCAGGTGTCCTGCTCCGCCGTCGTACCGGAGCACGGCAGGCTGGAACGTGCGGTGCCCGCGTACGACGGCGGTGTGCCCGACGCCATGCGCGCGTCGGCGTCCGTCGATGTCACCGGGGAGAGCATCACGACGGGCAGCGTCGCCCGGGGCACGTTCTTCGACTTCGGGCGGGTCCATCTCGTCACCACCGCGGCCCTGGCACGGCTGCGAGAGGCATACCCGGGCGGGGACTTCGACCCGCGCCGCTTCCGGCCCAATCTGGTCGTGGACACCGGTACGGGGCCGGGTTTCCCCGAGGACGCCTGGGTGGGGTCACACCTGCGCGTGGGGGAGGCGTTGTTCCGGGTCGTGGTGCCCACGCCTCGCTGTGTGATGCCCACCCTGGGCCACGACGAACTCCCGGCGGATCCGGGCATCATGCGCGCGGTCGCCCGCGAACACCGGGTACCGGTGTTCGAGCTGGGCCGACTCTCCTGCCTGGGTGTCTACCTGGAAGTGCTGGAAGCGGGGACCGTCAAGCTGGGCGACGCGATCACGTTGCAGGACGCCGCCTGATCGCCGTACCGACGTCCTTGGGCCCAGCGGCGACGGCCCGTTCGCCGCCCTGCGGGTGGCGAACGGGCCGTGCCTGTCGATCGTCCCGGTGCCGTGGTGCAGGAGACGCGCAGGTCGGGGTTGCTCAGGGACGGGCGGCCCCGGCGACCGGTTCGGACCTCCCGTCCCGGCCGGGCAGCAGGCCAGGCGTGGTGTCCTCGGCCCCTGCGGGACCGCGGGCGTGGCGGCCGATCATGCCGACGGCGGTGAGCGCCGCGGCGACGGCCGCCGCGATGCCGCACACCCAGTACGCGGTGGAGAAGCCGCTGCCGAGGGCGTCGAGGGCCAGTCCGTGGGCGGCTGAGCCCGGGACCGTGGGCGGCAGACCGTTGACGGCGAGAGGTCCGTCGGCCGCGGCGATCGCCTGTGCCGCCGCCGACTGGGCGGCCGGCAGACCGGCGCCGGGGAGGTTCGCCGCGAACGCCGATCCCGCGTGGCTGAGGGCCACGGCGCCGACGACGACCGGGCCGAGGGCGAAGCCGAGGTCGCGCAGCATGTTGGTGGTGGCGCTGGCCATGCCCGCCAGGTTGGGGGGCACGCTGTTCAGCGCCACGGTCGTCACCGAGCTGACGGTGAGGGCGAAGCCGATGCCGATCAGCAGGGCGGGCGCCACGAACGCGCCGAGTCCCGGGTCCCTGACGTCGAGTCGGGTGAACAGCAGGCAGCCGGCCGCCAGCAGGACGAAGCCCGAGGTCAGCAGCCAGGACGCGGCGACGCGGTGCAGGAGGCGCGAGACGACCGGGATGAGGACGAACGCCGGTCCCTGGAGCAGGAGGAAGAGGATGCCGACGCGCATCGGGTCCTGGTGCTGCACGGGACCCATCCACATGCTCGTCGCGAAGCAGGCGCCGAGGAAGGCGAGCATCCCGATGACCGCGACGACGGACGACACGGCGAACGGCCGGTTGAGGAACAGCTTCAGGTCGAAGATCGGGGACTCGGCCCCCAGTTCCACCACGACGAACGCGGCGAGGAAGACCGCGCCGAGGGCGAGGGAGAGCAGGACGGGCAGGGTGCTCCAGCCCGACTCCGGCCCCTCGACGGCCCCGTACAGCACCAGGATGAGACCGATGGCGAAGGTGATCTGGCCGGGCACGTCGAATCTGCGGCCCTCGGGCGCCGTCGACTCGGTGGCCAGGAGCAGGGTGAGCACCATGCTGACCAGGGCGAGGCCGACGAGCACCCAGAAGGAGCCGCGCCACGAGCCGACCTTGGCGAACACGCCGCCGACCAGGGGCGAGACGGCGGCGCCCGCGGACAGGAAGCCGCTCCAGACGGCCACCGCGTGCGCCCGCCGGCGCATGCCGCGGGTCAGGGCGGTGATCGCGGTGAGCGAGCCGGGGAACATGGCGCCCGCGCCGAGTCCGTTGAGGGCGGCGCCGATCCAGAGCACCTGGACGGTCGGGGCGAGCGCGGCCACGGTGCTGCCCACGGCGACCAGGGCCGTGCCGGCCACGACGAGCCTGCGCCGTCCGAACAGATCGCCGAGGACACCGAAGGTGAACTCGAAGCAGACCACGGCGATCATGAACGCCGCGGTGATCCAGGTCAGCTGGGATCCGTGCGTCCTGAGGTCCTCCTGGAAGAGCCCGAGGAGCGAGGCGGGCAGCGCGTTCGCGACCTGGGCCACGAAGACCGCGCCGCAGGCGGCAGCCAGTGTTCCCGCGTAGCCCGGCGTCCGGGCGGCCCCCGCGGTCGGGCCGGGGGAAACGGTTGTCCCGTTGTTGAGCGTCATCTCTGGATCTCTCTGGCTGGGGAAAGAGGGGCCTCCCGTGACGGGGAGCCCGGAGAGCATGAGGGGCTCGGCTCTGCGGCGCGGTGGGGGAGAGGCGCGACGTGAGTCGGGCGTGATGTCGTGGAGAATGACATTCGCTTTACGTCACGTCAATGATGTGTGCTGGATAGAAAAGAAATGGATGTGATGGAAGCTTGATGGCTCAGGTGTTCAGTCCTGGTGGAGGAAGTCCTGCTCCAGCGCGTGCGCCGCGGCTTCCAGGGCTTTGACCAGCGGCTGGAGCTGGTGCGGGTCGTAACGCACGCTGGGCATCGACACGGAGAGGCCGGCCAGCGCGGTGCCGTCCTGGTCGCGCACGGGGACACCGACCGCGACGAGTCCGCGTTCGGAGCGCTCCTTGTTGACGGCGAAGCCGTTGCGGCGCAGGCGCCTCAGCTCCATCCGCAGCCGCGCGAGGTCGGGGCGGTCGGCCGGGCGGTCCCGGTAGCGCTCGGGGGCGTAGGCCTTCTCCAGCTCCTCCTCGTCCAGCTCGGCGAGCAGGAGCAGTCCCGCCGTGGTGCGGTGCGCGGGGAAGACCATGCCCTCCCGGGAGCCGACCCGCAGGGCCTGCCGGCACTCGACGCCGGCGATGAAGCGGACGGTGTCCCCGGTCCGCACGATCAGGTTCGTGGTCTCGTCGAGGAGGTCGACGACCCGGTGCAGGTGGGGAAGGGCCGCCGCGCGCAGCCGGGACACGAGAGACTGGGAGTGCGCGGCCAGTTCCAGGACCGGGCCCGCGCGATAGACGCGGTCCTCGCCCCGTACCGCGAAGTCCCGGTAGACGAGCATCGCCAGGATGCGATGAGCCGTCGACCTCGCGACCCCCAGACGCTCGGCGAGCTGCGCCACCGTCGCGTCGCCCTCCATCTGCAGAATGGTCGCCGCCCGCAGCGCATGGTCCACGCTGGCGATGGGATAGGGCGGCGGCGTCTTGAGCTCCTTGTCCACGGTGATCCTCCATGTGCCGGTGTTCTGTCGATTCTGCTCTCCAGAATCCATATGCTCATCCAGCGGACACCCGGCACGCTGAATCCGTGACCGAGTCCTCCATCACCCAAGACAACGCCGCGGGCTCCCCGGTCCGGCTGAAGGCCCTCGCCGCGGACGGACAGCCCGACGTCACCCCGGCGCTCGAGAAGCTGTACCGGGGCTTCGAGCAGGAGCTCCTCGTCCCGCTGTGGACCGAGATCGGCGACCTGATGCCCGCCCGTCCGCGCTCGCGCGCCGTGCCGCACGTATGGCGCTGGGAGCGGCTGCGCGAGCTCGCCGCGCAGGCCGGCGACCTGGTTCCGGTCGGTCGCGGCGGCGAGCGCCGGGCCATCGCGCTGGCCAACCCCTCCCTCGGCGGCAGGCCCTTCGCCACGCCCACGCTGTGGGCCGCCATCCAGTACCTCATGCCCGGCGAGGACGCCCCCGAGCACCGGCACACCCAGCACGCCTTTCGCTTCGTCGTCGAGGGCTCCGGTGTGTGGACCGTCGTAGGCGGCGACCCCGTGCCCATGAACCGCGGTGACTTCCTGCCGCAGGCCGGCTGGAACTGGCACGCCCACCACAACGCCACCAGCGAGCCCATGGCATGGATCGACGGCCTGGACATCCCGTTCCAGTACGTCACCGAGGCGCAGTTCTTCGAGTTCGGCCGCGACGAGATCACCGAAGCCGAGCGGACCACACCGCGACGGTCCCGCTCCGAGCGGCTGTGGGGCCATCCGGGCCTGCGCCCCCTCGCCGCCGCTCCCGCCACCCCGGGCAGCCCGCTGCTGTCCTACAAGTGGGAGTACACCGACGCGGCGCTGCGCGACCAACTCCTGCTGGAGAAGGAGGGATTCGGCGGCACGGTCGAGCCCGGCCATGCCGCGGTGCGCTACACCGACCCGCACGACGGCTCCGACGTCCTGCCCACCATCCGTGCGGAGTTCCACCGCGTGGCCCGGGGCGCCGAGACCGCGCCGGTGCGCGAGACCGGCTCCTCCGTCTACCAGGTCTTCGACGGCTCCGGCACCGTCACCGTCGGCGAGAAGTCCTGGTCGGTGACGCGTGGCGACCTGTTCGTCGTCCCGTCCTGGCAGCCGTTCTCCGCCAGGTCCGAGGCCGGCCGCACCGACTCCGACTCCGCGGCCCTCGACCTCTTCCGTTTCTCCGACGCGCCCGTCTTCGAGGCGCTCAAGCTCGACCGCACCCAGCTCGACCGCACCCGGTTCGACCGCACCGACAAGGACGCCTGAACATGAAGCTCGCCACCCTCCGCACCGCCGACGGCACCCGGGCGGTCCGCCTCGACGGCGACGTCCTCGTCGACCTCGGCCACTCCGATCTCGGCGAGCTGTTCGCCCAGCCGGACTGGCGGACGCAGGCGCAGGCCGAGGCCGCCGCGTCCACGGCCACTTACCCGGCCGACGGCGCGGACTTCGCGCCGGTCGTCCCCAACCCCTCCAAGGTCGTCTGCGTCGGCCACAACTACACCGACCACATCAAGGAGATGGGCCGGGACCTGCCCGATTTCCCCACGCTCTTCCCCAAGTTCGCCGACACGCTGCTCGGCGCGAACGACGACCTCGTCAAGCCCGCCGAGACCGACGCGCTCGACTGGGAGGTCGAACTCGCCGTCGTCATCGGCAAGCAGGTGCGCCGCGCCGACGAGCAGCAGGCCGCCGACGCCATCGCCGGCTTCACCGTCATGAACGACATCTCGGTGCGCGACTGGCAGTTCCGCACCATCGAGTGGACCCAGGGCAAGATCTGGGAGGCCACCACCCCGGTCGGGCCCTACGTCGTCACCCCCGACGAGGTCGGCGGAACCCGACCCGCGCTCCAGGTGACGACGACCGTCGACGGTCAGGTCATGCAGCAGGACGACACCGGCACGCTGCTGTTCGACCCGGTCTTCCTGGTCCAGTACATCTCCACCGTCGTCACCCTGCGCCCCGGTGACATCATCGCCACCGGCACCCCGGCCGGCGTCGGCAACGCCCGCGACCCCAAGGTCTTCCTGCTCCCCGGCCAGACCGTGGTCACCGAGATCACCGGCCTGGGCGCCTGCGCCAACAGGGTGGTCGAGGCATGACCACCGCCCCGAAGGGTGGTCGAGGCGCGACCATCACCTCGCAGGGCGGCCCAGTCACGACGACCGCCACGCGCACCCTCGCCGACGCGCGCGCCTGGGCCCGCACCGGGACCGAGCTGATGCTCGACGCCGTCGCGGGCCTCGACGAGGACGGCTTCGCGGCCCCCAGCGCACTGCCCGGCTGGACCCGCGGCCATCTCGTCGCGCACGTCGCCGCCAACGCCGACGCCCTGGGCAACCTCGTGCACTGGGCTGCCACCGGCGAGGAGACGCCGATGTACGCCTCCGCCGAGGAGCGCGCCGCCGGCATCGCCCGAGGCCCCGCCCTGTCCGCCGCCGAGCTGCGCTCCTGGCTGACCGCATCCGCGCAGCGCCTCGCCGAGGCACTGGACCGGCTCACCGGCGAGCGGTGGCGGCACCAGGTCGTCACCGCCCAGGGCCGCACGGTCCCCGCCACCGAGTTGCCGTGGATGCGCGCCCGCGAGGTGTGCGTCCACGCCGTCGACCTCGCCACCGGCGTCGTCACCTTCACCGACCTGCCCAAGGGCTTCCTGGCAGCCCTGGCCGAAGAGATCCGTGCCAAGCGGCAACTGCCCGTGCTGCCCGACGGCCCGCTTCCCGAGGTCGCCGCCTGGCTGGCCGGCCGCCCCCACACACTCGCCGACGCCCCCGAGCTCGGCCCGTGGCTCTGAGGAGTGAGTTCCATGTCCCATCCTGATGTGATCGTCGTCGGCGGCGGTATCGGCGGCCTCGGCGCGGCGTTCTCGCTGACCCGCCAGGGCCTCGCCGTCCGCCTGCTGGAGAGCGCCCCCGCCTTCGGCGAGGTCGGCGCGGGCATCCAGCTCGCCCCCAACTGCACCCGCATCCTCGACGACTACGGCCTTCTCCAGGAGGCCGAGAGCCTCGGCGTCGTCCCGGACACGATGGTCATGCGCGACGCCGTCGACGGCGACGAACTGACCCGGCTCGACCTGCGGGACCTGCAGCGGCGCTACGGCTTCCCGTACCTGGTCATCCACCGCAGCGACCTGCACGGCCTGCTGCTGCGCGCCTGCGAGCGAGCCGGCGTCGAGCTGGTCAACGACGCGCAGGTCACCTCGTACGAGAACACCGCCACCGGTGCCCGCGTCACCCTGGCCTCCGGCCGGACGCACGAGGCCGGTGTGGTGATCGCGGCCGACGGCCTGCACTCCGTCGCCCGCAGGCTGCTCGTCGACGACCGGCCCGTCTCCTCCGCCTACGTCGCCTACCGCGGCACCGTCCCCGCCGACCGTGAGCGGGTGAAGTCCGTGGACCTCGGCGAGGTCGTGGTCCACATCGGCCCCGGCTGCCACTTCGTCCACTACGGTCTGCGCGGCGGCGAGATGCTCAACCAGGTCGCGGTGTTCGAGTCGCCCAAGGCGCTGGCCGGCCGGGAGGACTGGGGCACCCCGGACGAGCTCGACGCCGCCTTCGCCGACACCTGCGACTTCGTACGGGACGGCCTGCCGTTCATGTGGCGGGACAAGTGGTGGCGGATGTTCGACCGCGACCCGATCATGAACTGGGTGCACGGCCGGATCGCCCTGCTCGGCGACTCCGCGCACCCGCCGCTCCAGTACATCGCGCAGGGCGCGATCATGGCCATCGAGGACGGCTGGGTCCTCGGAGAGCACGTCGCCCGCCACCGCGCCGCCGACGGCACCCCGGACTGGGACGCCGCCCTCGCCGCGTACGAGGCCGTACGCCCCGAGCACTGCCGCCGCGTGGTGACGACCTCGCGCGCGTGGGGCGAGCTGTGGCACCTCGACGGCGTCCCCCGCGAGCAGCGCAACGCCCTGCTGCGCGCCCGCGCCACCTCCGACTACTCCTTCGTGGACTGGCTGTACGGCCCCACCGCGCTGACCCCGGACCAGGAGCCACCCATGTTCGAGCCGATCCCGCTGTCCTCCGCGACCCCGCAGCCGGCCGCCAGGGGCACGGCGGCATGAGCGACGCCCGCTGCTGATCCCGCGCGACCGGCCGGGCCGCCACCGGAGCTTTACAGCCCGACAGCGATCCATGCGGTGCGTGCGTCCGTAGGCCGGTGCGTACGGACGGCGTGCGCCGACGCGCTAGGATCCGGGCATGGCGAACCTTCGACAGGCGCAGAAGCAGATGACGCGCCGCCTGCTGCTGGAGTCCGGGCTCGAACTGTTCACCACGAAGGGGTACGCCGCCACCAAGGTCGACGACATCGCGACCGCCGCGGGCACCACCCGGGTGACCTTCTACGCCTACTTCCCCTCCCGCAGCGACCTGATGAAGGCACTCATCGACGAGCGGCTCAACGAGGCGCTCCAGCGCGTGCGTTCGCCCGAGCACGGTTCCACGGCGCAGGACCTGGTCGCCACCGTGGCCGCCGGCACGCCGGAGGCGATCGGCGCCTGGCTGCGGCGCACCGCCGACAGCTGGCCGGAGATCCGGCCGATCATCCGCGTGGGCCGGGACGCCGCGGCCGTCGATCCCGAGCTGCGCGACCTGGTGGAGCGATGGCTGGAGGAGGCCATCAGCGACATCGAGGACGGTCTGACGGCGGCCGGGCGCTTCGTCCCCCACCAGCGCCGCTTCCGGGGCGTGCTGGCGATGGCCGAGCTGGACTACGTCGCCCAGCACTGGGGCGACGCCGACTGGAAGATCACCCGCGAGCAGATGCTCGACGAGCTCAGCGCCAGCTGGGTGCGGCTGCTGACCTGACCGCCACGGGCGGGGCCGCTCGGTTCACTGCTCGGCCGCGGCGTCGTACAGCAGGCTGCGCAGCCAGGCGACGAACTGGCGGTCGTTGAGGCGCGGGTTCCACACCATGTCGATGCCGAGTCCGGGCAGCGGAAACGGGAACTCCTCGATCCGCAGGTCGGCGAGGGTGCGCATGGTGGCGGCGACCCGGTACCGCAGCAGGGCGACGCCGCCGGCGCGGGCCACGTGGAACGGCACCAGCAGGAAGTCGGAGATCCACAGCCCGACGCGGTAGGGGATGCCCTCGTCCTCC
Organism: Streptomyces sp. NPDC104096; assembly: GCF_055584385.1. NCBI lineage: Bacteria > Bacillati > Actinomycetota > Actinomycetes > Kitasatosporales > Streptomycetaceae > Streptomyces > Streptomyces sp. NPDC104096. The sequence goes on along the minus strand of NZ_JBVJMD010000020.1, from coordinate 87,003 downwards.
AGCACCGAGTACGGGAAGACCCGTCGGTCGGTGTCGACGACGACGTGCGGTTCATCGGTGAGCAGTTCGAGCGCGTCGGCCCGCGGCGGGGTGTCCGGTGCGGCCACCACCACGCAGCGGTCGTCGTAGAGCCGCTCGCGCGGATACGGCGAGCTATGCCCCTCGGAGATCAGTACGACGTCGACGCCCCCTTCGGTGAAGGTGGCCTCGGTCGGCACGGTGATCGTCCGCACCCGCAGCGTGGCGCGCGGCGCGCGCTCGGCGACGAGCCGGGTCAGCCGGGGGCCGACGACGAACGCCGTGCTGTTCGTCATGGCGACGGTGATGACCCGCTCGTCGGTGGTGGGGTCGAACGAGGGGAAGTCGACGATCTGCGCCGCCTGTTGCAGCGTGCCGCGCAGTGGCGCGATCAGCTCCAGGGCCCGCGGGGTGAGCGTGACGCCGCTGCCCTGCCGGACGACGAGGTCGTCCCCCAGCAGGCGCCGCATCCGGGTCAGCGCGTGACTCATCGCGGGCTGCGACAGCCCGACCCGCTCGGCCGCCCTGGTCACCGACCGTTCCTCCAGCAGCGCGAGAAGAGGCACCAGCAGGTTGAGATTGACCGACGCCAGCCGGTCCAGTCCCGACGCCGTGGTGCCTTCCTCGCCGCTCATGGCGATCACCCTATGCGGACGCCCGGGTCAGGCGGCGCAGTCGGGGGACGGGGATGCGGTGGTCGAGGGCGACGGCCGTGGTGCTGCCGTCGTCCTGCCGCCAGGTCATCAGGGCCGGGCCGCCGCCGGGTTCCCCGGCCTCGTACACCGGTTCCCCGGCCGTCGGCAGTGGCCCGACCGCCTTGAGGGTCCGCCCGAACTGCTCGGTCCAGAAGTACGGCTGGAACACGAGCGGCGGGGCGTCGTCACCGTGGACGAGCGCCCGGGCGGCGGTCTTCGCCTGGTCGATGGCGCTGCTCCACAACGGGACCCGTCGTGGGCCCCGTGCGGTGGGGACGGCGGCCAGGTCCCCGACGGCCGCGATGCCGGGACGGGCCAGGCCGCGCGTGTCGACCGGGACGGCGCCGTCGACGACGAGCCCGGTGGCGGCGAGCCATTCGGTGTTCGGGATGTCACCGACCGCGCTGAGCAGGACCTCCGCGCGCAGCACCGTGCCGTCGTCGAGGGTGACGCGGGCGTCGCCGGGCCGCCCCTCGACCCGGGCCGGGCCGCTCGTGACCACGGTGAGCCCCCGCTCGCGTGCGGCGCCGGTGAAGACGCGGGCGAGGTGGGGACCGAGCTGGGCGGCCAGCGGCGGACCCTGCGAGACGAGGGTGACGTCGCAGCCGGCGGCCAGGCATCCGGAGGCGATCTCCATGCCGAGCGGGCCGCCGCCGACCACGAGGACGGAGGGACGCTCCGCGAGGCGGCGGCGTAGCGCCAGCGCGTCGTCGAGCCCGCGCAGGGTGACCTCGTCGGGCAGCCCGGACAGGCGTCGCGCCCGGGAGCCGGTGGCGAGGACGACGCCGTCGTACGGCAGCGCGGTGCCGTCGTCGAGCGTGACGAGCCGCCGGTCGGGGTCGAGCCCGGTCGCGCGCACGCCGAGGAGTTCGCTCGCCCCGTGCGAGGCCGGCGGCAGAGTGTGCGAGGTCAGGTCGTCGCCGTCGAGGAGCAGCGCCTTCGACAGGGCGGGCCTGCTGTAGGCGGGGTGGGGCTCGTCGCCGACGACGGTCAGCTCGCCGTCGAATCCGGCCTCGCGCAGCGTGTGGGCGGCGGTGAGCCCGGCGATGCCGTTGCCCACGACGACGACCCGTCTCAGGGCGGGCGTGCTCATACGACCCTCAGCGCGGCGACCGGGCACACCCGCGCGGCGGCCCGGGCGAGCGCGGCGTCGCCCCCGTCGACCTCCTCGCGGTCGAGCACCAGCTCACCCTCGTCGTCGAGGTGCACGAGCCGCGGGGCGGCCTCCTCGCACAGGCCGTGCCCCTCGCAGCGGGGACGGTCGAGAACGATCCTCATACGGGGACGACCTCCAGGACGGGGAGCTGCTCGATGCTCCGGGTGATGTTGCCGGGGACGCGGACCTCGGGTCCGACGACGAGACGCCTGACGCGCCGGGACAGCGCCTCGATCACGGCGTGGGCCTCCAGACGGGCGAGCCCCTGGCCCGCGCAGCCGTGCGGGCCGTAGCCGAAGGACAGGTGGTCGACGGGGTTGCGTCCGACCAGGAAGGCGTCGGGGTCCTCGTAGTGCCGCGGGTCTCGGTTGCCCGCGCCGAGCAGTACTGCGATCTGCGAGCCCTGCGGGACGACTGCGCCCTCGATCTCCACGTCCCGGGTGGTGACGCGGCCCCAGACGTTGACCGGGGGCCAGTACCGCAGCGCCTCGTTGAACGCTGCCGGTATCAGGGCGGGTTCGGCGCGGACCTGGTCGAACTGGTCGGGGTGTGCGGCGAAGAGGGCGACGAGGTTGCCGATGGCGGCGACGGTCGTGTCGACGCCGGCGCCGAGGTACTGGTGGACGATGTGGCCGGCGGTGCCCGCGGGGACGGCGCCGCGGGCCTCGGCGTCGAAGATCGCGCGGCCGACGGAGCCCTCGACCAGGTCGTCGGCGGTGACCTCGGAGCACCAGGCGTACAGCTCGCCCGCGATGGGGAAGCTCTCGGCCGTGCGCTGGTTCATCGGACCGATGACCTGCATGGCGGCCTGACCCCAGCGCAGCATGTTGTCGCGCACGTGGCCGGTGAAGCCGATGAGGTCGGCGACGACCTCCAGCGGGAAGGCGCGGGCGAGGGCGTCGACGGCTTCGAACGAGCCCTGCTCGACGAGCTCGGCGACCAGGGCGTCGGCCTTCGCCTCGATCCGGCCCTTCAGTCCGCGCAGCGCGCGGGGCGAGAGGTTCTCGGTGAGGGTGGCGCGCAGTCGGGTGTGCACCGGCGGGTCGGAGGCCAGCGAGGTGCCGGTCAGGGCCTGGTTGGCGGCCGAATTGAACGCGATCGAGGTCGAGGAGAACGACTCCCAGTCGGCGAGGGCCTCGCGGATCACGTCGTACCGCGTCAGGGCGTGGACCTCGTTCTTCGGCAGGTGGACCACGGGGCCCAGCTCCCGCAGCTCTGCGTGGACGGAATGGGGATCGAGGACGACGTCGTCGGCGAAGAGATCGACGTCGGACGTGGGCGGTGTGCTCATGACCTCAGTCAAAGTGGATCGCATCGCATTCATCAAATGAATGATTTGCATGGCACTACATGCACGCTGTGCATGTCGATCCGCGAGCCGAGGCCTTCCGTGCTCCGGGCTCCCACCTTCGCGCAACTACATGAGCAAAATATATTCGTGATGTTCGTTTCGTTGACGTCATGTAAAGCGAATGGTTAGCGTGACGGCAGCCACAGGGTGCACCGCCGCACCCGCACCGCAGACGTGAGGCAGCCATGAGCGTGAACAGCAACACCGTCAACACCGTCCTGGGCCCGGTGCCGGCCGGGGAGTTGGGCGTCGTCTCGGTCCACGAAGCGCTGCTGTCGGTGCTGCCGGGCGCGGAACACGCCTTCGACATCACCCTCGACCGCGCCGAGATCTTCGAGACGCTCGCCGGCAAGCTGCGTGACTTCCGCGCCCACGGCGGCGGCACCATCGTCGACAGCACCGGCATGTTCCACGGCCGCGACGTACGCCTGTACGAGGCCCTGTCCCGTACGACCGGCGTGCACATCGTCGCCTCGACCGGCCAGGGACCCGAGGAACTGCTCGGCGGCTACTTCCTCACCCCGCAGACCGACCCGCCGACCCCCTGGCCCGCCGAGAAGTTCGCCGGCCTCTTCACCGAGGAGATCACCGAGGGCATGGTGGTCCCGCGCGTGGAACGCCGCGGCCCCGCCGGACTGGTCACCACCGCGGTGACCCGCGCGGGCATGACCGCGACCGACGAGAGCCTGCTGCGCGGCGCGGCCCGCACCGCCCTCGCCACCGGTGCGCCGCTCTCCTTCCGCCACGGCGCCGACGCCCTACGAGAACTCGAGGCCGTCCTCGACGAGAAGCTGCCGGCCGACCGGGTCGCCGTCGGCGGCCTCGACCGCAGGGCAGCCGTCGCCGCCGGTGCCCCGCAGCGCGTCGCCGACCGCGGCGCCCACGTCGTCCTCGACCACGTCGGCACCGAGGACGCCGAGCACCTGACCGACGCCGAGCGCGCCGCCCTGGTCGCCGACCTCGTACGCGCCGGACACGCCGGCCGCATCCTGCTCTCCGTCGGGGCGACCGGAGTGGCCAAGGGGCACCCCGCCAACGACCTGCCGTACAGCCACGTCCTGACCGCCTTCGTGCCCCTGCTCGAGGCGCACGGCGTCGGCGACGACGACGTGCGGCGCATCCTCCGGGCCAACCCCCGCGACCTGCTCGCGACGCGCTGAACGCGCCGGCCCGAACGACCGTCAAGATCTTTTTCCCGAAGGTGAGTGCTGTGTCGCGAGTCAACACCGTCCTGGGGCCCGTCCCCGCCGAGGAGCTGGGCTTCGTGGCGATCCACGAACACATCGGCTACGGCATGCCCGGCTCAGAGCTGGACACGCAGTGGTGGAAGACCCCGGAGCAGCGGTACGAGGAGACCGTTCCCAAACTGCGCCGCTTCCACGAACTGGGCGGCGGCACCTTCGTCGACGCGACCGGCATCTGCAACGGCCGTGACGTCGACCATTACAAGTCGCTGTCCGCGAAGACCGGCGTCCACATCGTCGCCTGCACCGGCTTCGTCGGCGGCGACACGGCCCTGCCGCACTTCGCCCGCGCCGACGTCGACTACCTGACACGGCAGTTCGTCCACGAGATCACCGTCGGCATCGGCGACACCGGCAGCCTCGCCGGAGTCATCAAGGTCGGCGTCAGCCGCGGCGGCCGCATGACCGACCTCGACAAGCGCATCTACCGCGCCGCCGCCCGCGCTTCGCTGCGCACGGGCGTGCCGATCCTCACCCACCTCGCGATCGACGCCGAGAACGCCGTCGCGATCTTCGACGAGGAGCGACTGCCGCTGGACCGTGTGCTGTTCGGGCACGTCGACGACGGGGTCAACGCCGACAGGACCCGCGACGTGTGGATCGCCGAGCAGGGCGGCCGCATCGGCTTCGACACCTTCGGCTACGAGACCGAACTGCCCGACCCGCCGTTCTGGGCCCGCCCGCGCAAGGAACGCCTGGACCACTTCCTGCGGTTCATCGACAACGGCCGCCGCATCGGGCAGGTCCTCGCCTCCGCCGACGCCAACTGCTCCCCCCTGGGCTGGCCCGGAGTCAAGGGACACACCGTCAACTACCTCTTCGACGACCTGCTCCCGGACCTGCGCGCCGCCGGACTCGACGAGGCCGCCATCCAGACGATCTTCGTCGGCAACCCCGCCGACTTCCTCACCATCCAGAAGTAAGAGAGATCCGCCATGCAGTCCTCGGACCTGAACAAACTGAAGATCGCGATCGTCGGCGCGGGCTACGGCGGCGCGGCGGCGGCCAAGGCCCTCAGCCTGCTCGGCGCGGACGTCACCGTCCACGAACAGGCCAACCGGATCCGGGAGGTCGGCGCCGGCATCGGCCTGCGCCCCGCCACCATGAACCGGTTCCGCCAGTGGGGGATCTTCGACGCGATCGCCGAAGTCAGCTCGCCCAGCGAGTACTTCGAGATCCTCACCGCCACCGGCGACCCGATCATGAAGGAGGCGTGGCCCGCCGAGGGCGAGCAGACCCGCACCCATCTGATCCACCGCGGCGACTTCATCGAGGCCCTGCTCGGCGTGCTGCCCGAGGGCATGGTGCGCCTCGGCCACCGCCTCCAGAGCGTCGAGGACAAGGGCGACAGCTCCGTCCTGACCTTCGCCGACGGCGCCACCGTCGAGGCGGACCTCGTCGTCGGCGCCGACGGCATCAGGTCCGTCGTACGGCAGCAGCTGTTCAGCGACCGGGAACCGGTGTTCTCCGGCGAGCACGCCTACCGCGCCGTCATCTCCGCGGACGACGCCCACGGCATGGTCACCGACGACAACCTGCGCATGTACATCGGCCGCGGCACGAAGGTCTACCTGCTGCCGCTGCGCCACCGCAACCAGGTGTCCTTCGACATCACCGCCCTGTGCCCGGACGGGACCTGGACGCCGCAGGTCACCAAGGACGACATGCTGCGCACCGTCGAGGGCTTCGACGAGCGCCTGGTGGCCATCACCCGCGGCCTCGACACGGACGGCGTGAACATCCGCGCCGTCTACGACATCGACCCGGTCGACACCTGGCACTCGGACTCCGTCGTCCTCGTCGGCGACGCCGCGCACTCGATGCTGCACCACCAGGGCCAGGGCGCCAACTCGGCCATCGAGGACGCCGGAGCGCTCGCCGACGCCCTGCGGCAGGCGGACTCCGTGAAGGAGGCCCTGGCCCGGTACCAGGCCACCCGCAAGCCGGTGACCGACCAGCTCCAGGCCATCTCGCGCCAGGGCTGGGCCGAGAACGAGATCGACGACGTCTTCCCCGGCCAGAAGCCCCCGGCCGCCGCGACGAAGGAGTAGGTCATGCCACTGCACCCCGAGATCGCGAAGTTCCTCGCGACCCTCCCGCCCGCGCCCGAGGGCCCGCTCGACCCGGCCGCACTGCGCGCCGCGGAGGAGGCGCACGTACCCGCCGTCGAGGACCGCCTGCCGCTGCACGCGGTGCGGGACCTGACCGCGCACACGGCCGCCGGCGACGTGCCGGTACGCCTCTACACGCCCACCGACGCGGACCGCCACGGCCTGCTGGCCTACTTCCACGGCGGCGCCTTCTTCCTCGGCAGCCTGGACACGCACGACCACCTCGCGCGCTCGCTGGCGAAGGAGACGGGCCTGAAGGTGGTCTCCGTCGGCTACCGCCGGGCGCCCGAGGCCGCCTTCCCGGCCGGGCTCGACGACTGCTACGCCGTCACCCGGTGGGCCGCCGAACAGGGCACGGACCTCGGCTGGGACGGCACCACCCTCGGCGTGGCCGGCGACAGCTCCGGCGCCGGCTTCGCCGCGGCCGTGGCGGCCAGGGCGCACGACGAAGGCTTCGACAGGATCACCCACCAGATCCTCTACTACCCCTCCCTCGACCTGGACTTCGACGAGGACCGCCACCCCTCCCTGCGGGAGAACGCCGTCGGGTACGGCCTGGAGACGGCCGGTCTCAAGCCGTTCAACGCCTTCTACCTCGACAGCGGCGCCGACCCGGCCGACCCGCTGGTGTCCCCGGTCAAGCGCGAGGACCTGCGCGGGCTGCCACAAGCCCTCGTCGTCACCGCCGAGTTCGACCCGATGCGCGACGAGGGCGAGCTGTACGGCCGACGCCTCCAGGACGCGGGCGTGCAGGCCACGGTGAGCCGCTACGAGGGCGCCGGCCACGGCTTCGTCCAGCACTTCTCCTGGATCCCCGAGTTCCACCGGGTCTTCGCCGAGACCCGCGACTTCCTCACCCGGCACTGAACTCAGGCCACCGTCAAAGAAGTTCGGAGAGGTGACCATGACACGCGACGTCACCGTCCACCCCCTCGTCTCACCGTGGGGGAGGTTCGGTCTGTACAGCTTCTTCGTCGACGCGCCCGAACCGGCGATCGTCGACACCGGGATCGCGACCTCCCCCGCGCAGGGCATGGCCCCGGCGCTGGAGGCGATCGGGAGACGCATCGAGGACGTGCGCTGGATCCTGCTCACGCACGGGCACATCGACCACATCGGCGGGGCGCACGCCCTGTGGGAACTCACCGGCCGACGCGCGCAGGTGGTGATCCACGAGGCGGACGCACCGATGCTCCGCTCCCGCCGGGCGCACGTGGACGAGTACCGCGCGGGACGAGGCCGGTACCTGCGCGACGCCGAGGGCGAGGCGAAGGTGGCCGCGGCCACGCACGCCGTCATCTCCGGGGAGATGGAACCCACCCTGCTCGTCAAGGGCGGCGAGACCCTCTCCCTCGGAGGCGACGTCACCGTCTCGGTGCACGCCGTACCGGGGCACACGCCCGGCTCCGTCGCCTACGTCGTCGACGGCCAACGCTCGGTCTTCGTCGGCGACGCCGTACAGGTCCACGGAGCCGCCAACGGCTTCCCCGGCTACACCGACCCGGCCGCCTACCGCGCCGGCCTGGAACACCTCCGGGACGAGATACGCCCACGGCACCTGTACCTCGGACACCCCTACCGCCGCGCCGACGGCACCCCGTACGGCGTCGAACTCGACGAGACACAGGCCCGGGAGGCCATCGCCCAGAGCCTCGCCGCCGAAGGCCGCGTCGCCGAGGCCGCCTGCCGCTGTCTGGAGGCCGGCCCGAGCGAGACGGACTCCCCGTACTCGCCCTTCGCCGCCGTGGCAGACGCGCTCGGCTACACCGGCGACCCGGCCCTCGAACCCTCGCCCTTCTTCACCTCGCTGCACGGTTACCGCGCGCAGCACCACCCGACCGCGCAGTACAGGAGCACCACACCATGACCGACCTCCACACCATCCGCGCGGGCCAGGAGTCCATCGCCGTCCGCAAGGACCTGCGGGTCCCCATGCGCGACGGCGTCGAACTCGCCGTGGACGCCTACCACGGCACCGACGACACCCCCCGCCCGGCGCTGATCGCGATGAGCGCCTACGGCAAGGAACTCCAGGCCCTCGCCCTGACCACGCCCCCGCAGCGCCGCCCCAGCCCCATGTGGGACGGCTGCATCGAGGCCGGTGACATCGCCCGCGTCGTCCGGGAGGGATACGTCCACGTCATCGGCGACATGCGCGGCACGGGCGACTCCGGCGGCGTCATGGTCGGCAACTACAACGCCGGCGGCGTCCCCCAGGGGCAGGACCTCCACGACCTGATCGAATGGGTCGCCGCGCAGCCGTGGTGCGACGGCAACATCGGCATGATCGGCATCTCCTACTTCGGCTCCATGCAGGTGCTCGCCGCCGCCGAACGCCCCCCGCACCTCAAGGCGATCTTCGTCAGCGGTGGCCACTTCGACTTCTACGAGACGACGTACCACGGGGGCGTCATGTGGTTCATGCCGCGCGCCGCCCGCGAGGGCCGCGGCGGCGACTCCGGCATCGCGCACACCGACGTCAAGTCCCGTATGCAGGAGGTCCACAGCCCCGAGCACCTGAACAAGCTCGTCGACGAACGACTCGACGACCCCGACGTGGCCGCCTGGCCCAACCTCGTCCACGTCCTCAAGTACCCCAAGAACCGCGAGTTCTGGTTCGACATCGTCATGAACCCGCTCGACGGCGACTGGTACGAGGAACGCAACCCCGTCAACCTGGCCCGGAACATCGACATCCCGGTCTACCTCCAGATCGACCAGGGCCGCGGCTGGACGGTCGACGGACACATCGAGCTGTTCGACGTCCTCAAGGGCCCCAAGAAGCTCGACGTCGGCTCCTACCCCCCGATGCAGTCGCGCCCCTGGATCGAGGAGCACGACAAGATGTTCCGCTGGTACGAGTACTGGCTCAAGGGCGTCGACAACGGGATCATGGACGAGCCGGCCGTGAGCGTCTTCGTGGAAGGCTCACGCGAGGTGATCGCCGCGGACCGGTGGCCCCCGAAGCCGACCACCCACAAGTCGCTCTACCTCCGCCCCCGGCACAAACTCTCCTACGAGCCCGAGCGCATGGGAACCGAACACGCCGCCCCCGACGGCTTCTACCAGGCCCCGCTCACGGTCACCGACAAGGTGGAGGTGCTCACCTGGAGCACCGAACCGTTCGAGGAGCCCACCGAGCTGATCGGGACCGGCGCGGCCCACCTGTTCGCCGAGATCGACCAGGACGACACCAACTTCATCCTGCGCCTGTGGGACGAAGCCCCCGGCGGCAAGCGGCAGTTGATCACCACCGGCTACCTCAAGGCCTCCCACCGCGAACTCGACGAGGACCGCACCACCGAGGGCGACCCCCACCACCCGCACACCCGCGCGGTGCCGGTCGAACCCGGAAAGATCGAAGAGTACGTGCTGCGCCTCTACCCGCACGCCGCCACCTTCCTTCCCGGTCACCGCCTGGTGGTGGAGCTGTCGAACGACGAACCCCTGGCCGACGCGCACAACTCCCTCCTCCCGCCGGACGCCTTCCACCTGCCGGTGGGCCGCCCCGTCACCCACAAGATCTACCGCGACGCCGCACACCCCTCCCGCCTGGTGCTGCCGTTCACGACGGACCAAGCCCCGGACACGACGCGATCAGGCCCCGCGCGCGCCGAAGACGGAGACCAGCACACCGGCGTCTGACGAGGCGGGGTCGGCGGTGGCCGGGGGCCGCCGGCCCCGGCGGTTCTGCCACGTCCATGCCCGGCCCGGCCGCGTGATCGGAACAATGGAGCCCGGCAACGTCCGGGCCGCACGCCGCCGTCAGCGTGTGCGTGGGACCGCGGACACCACGACCTCGACGGGGAGCTCTGCCATGAGCGGTACGGAAAACGGCAAGGTCGTCTGCTTCTTCCAGAGCGCGGAGAAGTTCAAGGCACGTTACGCGACCCTCGGGTTCAGCGACCAGGCGAACCTGGACGAGGGCACCATGTGGCCCTCCGCGTTCGCCCTCACGGAACTGAACGCCGAGGCCGAGGCGAGGATCGCCGCACTCGTGAAGCAGGCGGTGAGCTGAGGCGCGTCACGGCGCGTCCGGCGCCGCGCCCCGCCCACCACCGCGATAGTGGCGAAGATCCGGCAGCAGCGCGGGATTCAGGGGCGCGGTCAGCCGGAACTCGATCAGCGTGGCCGGACAGCCCTTGGCGACGAGCTGGGCCAGAGCGGTCAGCCGGTGATTGCCGTCGAGGACCAGATACTCGTCCGGACCCAGCGTGTAGGTCGCGAGCATGAGCGAGATGCCCTGGGCGTCGAGCCGGGTCGCGTAGTGGTCCCGCAGTTCTCCGATGCGCGAGCGCCGTTCCTGGCGTAGGGCGGAGAGGTCCGTCGCCAGGTCGGCGTGCCGCAGCGGCAGCGCGCCGCGCTGGTCGTACCTCACCTCCCCTGTCCCGGATCCCTTGCGGTACCAGGGAGCGTGGTAGCCCGCCAGAGCGGCGACGTCGTACGGTGCGAGCGTGGTGGAGACCATGGTCAACTGGACTGACTGATCGGCCTGTTGGGCCATTTCCGACAGTGCCTCCCAGTCGAGGGAGGCACGGATGCGGTGCGCCCCCTGGGTGAAGTGGGCCCGGAACACCTCGAACGGCACCGGCTGGACCGCCATCCGTGCCAACTGCGCGGTTTGCGAGCCGAATTCGCCGGACCAGTGGTCGGCCATGACTCGCGACCTCCGCGCATGGAACTCGGCCGTTCCGCGAAGCCCTTCGATCACCGAGAGGAGCTTGCGCCAGTCGTCGGGTGTCCAGTGCGCATGGGAGTGCAGGGAGGAGCCGAGGGTGTCCGTGATGGTGCTCAGCACCCGGGACACAGTGCGCAGATACTCCTCCTGCATCGCCGGCCGGGCGAGCGGCACCAGGGAAAGCCCGGCCCGGCAGTCGTACAGCGCCCGGTACGTACGACCCGGGGTGGACGCCTCCCGCAACTCCGGTGCCGAGAAGGTGAGATAAGCGATCTTTTCAGTCAACTCCAGTTCAGCCAGAGCCTCTTGGATGTTGCCCTGACGTCGGGCGAGCAGCATCCCGACGACCATCGTGGTGACGGCGCCCAGGCCGAAGCTGGAGGCCCAGTCCGACCAGCTCCAGGGCTCGCCGTGCCACCACAGCAGCAGGTCCATGACGCCGGCGACGACGGGAAGTACCGCCAAGGGCCAATAGCCGGCCCATAACGTTCGCGCTCTCGATGTCACCGGCTCCTCCTCCAGCCGCAGGGCCGCGGCCCGACACGAGAAAGACAGTCGATATCCGCCGGACGGTTCCCCGTGCTGGTGTGCCGACCGGCTGGCGAGCGACTCCGGAGCAGTAGCGAGCGCGGCGAACAGCGCGTGCGCCCGTACTGTGACAATGAGCCGGTGAAAGAAGCCCCCGTCGCGCCGCTGCTCGTCATCCTCGGCATAGACGATCTCCGACCGCTTCCCAGGGCTACGAGGATCGCCCGCACCAGCCGCGAAGGCATCCAACTCCTGGAAGAGCATCGCGACAGTTTCATTGACGAGCTATGGCTCGACCACGATCTCGGAGGCGAGGACACCATCATGCCGGTGGTGACCCTCATGGAAGAAGCCGCTTTCAACGGACGGCCCTTTCAGATCGGAGCGGTCTTCGTCCACAGCGCCAACCCCGTAGGAGCAGAGACAGTTGTCCGGTCGCTCGCCCGCTGGAGCTACCGTGTCCGGCGGGCAACGGCCTAGCCAGGTGCCGTGACCAAGCGGCAGGGAGGCGGCGGCTGGCTGCTCGCACTGCACCGGGAACGGGGCAGTGGGAAGTGATCCTTGAGACCAGGGACCAGGCGGAGCTGCGCTCGCACTTGTGCTTGCTCAGGGAAGCGCGCGTCGACGCGTCGCTCGTCCGGATCGACATGCCAGTCAGGCTTGTCGTAGCGACAGCGAGAGTCGGCGTCGTACGTTGTCGATGTCCGTGACGACGACCACGACCTGATCGCCGACCTGTACGACCTCTTCCGGCACCGCCACCGGCGCCGAGCTGAGCTCGGACAGATGGACGAGGCCCTGAACGTCGTCCGTGACCTCTACGAAGGCGCCGAATGAGACCAGTTTCGTCACCCTGCCGGTCAGCCGTTGGCCCACCACGATGCCGTCGGTGGACTGCCGGAAGGGGTCCAGCTGCATCGCCCGCAGGGACAGGCGAGCTTCGCCGTTCCAGGTGTCGAACTGCAGGAACTCGCACGACACCCGCTGCCCAACCTGAACGACGTCGGTCGCCGCCTCGAAACAGTGCCAGGACAGCTCGGGACAGGTGATGAAGCCGACGCCGGGAAACACGGGGTGTTCGGGGCCGTCGTCCAGGGCGACGAAGACGCCGAACCGCTCGATCGCCGCGACCGTGCCGGTCAGGACCTCGCCGGGGCGAAGCCCGCTGAGGAATGCCCAGAGTTCCGGATATTCGGTGGCCGACATCGACAGTTGCACCTGGCCCGCGTCCTTATTCACGGCAAGCACCTTTCCGCTGACTTTGCGTCCTACCACAGCGACGTCGGAGAAGCTGCGACGCCAGGGGCCGTCCAACCTGCCTACCGTCGCCAACGGTTGGGTGGGAAGACAGTCCAGGGTCACCGACAGCCCGGATCGAGAGACCGCAGATACGGTTCCGTGAAGGACGTCTCCGATGCGGATTCCGACCAGCAAATCCTGGATGTCCTGCGGTGGCGGCGCATTCTCCGTTGCTGGATCAGCGGGTCCGTTCCAGCGGGTCGGCCCGGGCGAGCAGTTCCGCGAGCGGGGTGCCGGTCCGGGCGGCGATGACGCGGCGTGCGCGAACCTGGGCCCGTGTACGGGGGCGGAACTTCGGCTCGCGCCCGCAACCGCACGGCTCGAAGCCCTCGTACCGCAGCCCCGCAGCCAGTACCACCGCCACCACCGACCAAGCCTTCCGGTTGCTGCGCCGAGGTGCCGCGAAGTCATGGCCGGCGCACAACAGTGTCCCGGCGCAGCGCGGGCATGTGTGTCCGGCCCGGCTGGGATGCCGTTTGAAGCTGATCCGGCACGACACGCACACGTAGTGCAGTCTGTAGTGGACGAAGGCGTAGGTGCACACGGAAGGACCGTACCGGCGGCGTATCGTCAGGAGCCAACGGGTTCCCCCGCGTCGTCGAGGGACGCAGCGGCAACGGGCGACGTCACCACAGGTGCAGGAAGCTCCGGACATCGTCGTAGCCGTCGAGGGCGCGACCGTCCACGTCCGACGGGTCCGCTTCGGCCCGTGCCGCCAGCGACTCCGCCAGAGCACGGGCCTCGTCGCTGAGCCGCCCGAAGCGTCGAGCGGTATGGCCCAGGCACAACCCTGCCAGCCCGAGCAGCGGGCTACCCGACCCGGCCCGAGTCCCGACCTGCACGCACCAGTGCTCGACGAACGCCGCGTCATCGTCGTTCAACGCGGTGCCGACCAGGACGTCCGCCGCCGCGCCCTCGGTCGAGCGGTCACGCAGAGCCCGCTCCAACGTCTCGACCACCGTCCCGTGAGGCAGAGCGGGAGGGTTCTCGAAGGTCAGATGGGAATGCATCCCACGAGACTACGCGGACCGCAGCCAACGGCCGCCTGCCGCGGACCCGTCCGGCAGGACGGGGGAACGCTGCTTGCTGCGGCATCAGTCCCACCAGAACGACCAGGAAGTCCGCCCCACGAGCCGCGTCGCGTACTCGGGGAACGGCGTGGGCGGGTCGTCGACGATGTTGTCCGCGGTCGACAACACATGTTCCAGAGCCAGCAAGTTCGTGTGTTCTGCGTCCGCGGGAGGCCTCGCGACCGATACGTGCAGCTCGCTGCCGACGACCGCGACGACCTGGGCGCCGAAGCGGTCCTCCCAGCTCCGCAGCAGTGCGCAGAGCAGAGGCAGCGGTGCCTCCGCGGTCCAGCCGATGAACGCCAGAGCGTCACTGCTCCGACGGGCGGGGACGAGCACCAGGCAGCACTCCTCCAGCCCGAACGGGCCCGTGTCCATGAGCCAGTTCAGCAGGCGTGCCGCGGCCTCCTCCGAGGTCGGGCCCGCGGACGTCGCCGGTACCCGCGGTGCCAGGCCCGGCCACTGTTCGAACGGCGGCCCCGGGTCATGCGGCCACGGCTCGGTTCCCTCGGGCACCGATTCCGGCGTCGGGTCGGTCCAGAAGGGCAGCCGCCTGCGCCGGTACTCGGCGAAGTCCGTGGCCAGCACCTCCTCCAGGCGTATGGCATCGACGTGCTCCGGACCGAGCGGACGTCCCAAGGCGCCGGGCCGGCACAGGAGCGGAACCAGACCGTGTACCGGCTGCTCGCCCAACAGGCGAGACCACAGCCGTTCGACATCGTCAGGGAACTCGTCGGAGATCCAGACAAGTTCGGGACCACAAGTCACGAACCGGCCGGGAGGCAGACCATCAGGCAGGGCGAACGACATGGCCGGCACTCTAGACCGCGGCACCGACAGCGCACCGCCCCGAAGGACCTCAAGAGGAGCTGCGTCCGCCGGGCCGCCTCCGCCACCCCGGACCCGACCGACCTACTCGTCGAGATATCGATACGCCTCGCTCGCCGCTCGGATCGCCACGTCGCCGTCGCGGACCTGCCACTCGCTCATGCCGTCGACCTCGTGGCTGACGAGGAACAGGCCGGTGATCAGGTCGTTGTCGTCGTCGGATGCCGGGATCCGCGCGATGCGCCGTAGTTGCTCCAGGAAGTCGTCGACGGCCTGAGCGCGCATCGCGGCGCCGTAGAAGGCCCAGTTGGCGAAGTTGTACTGCTTCGGAGGGAAGGCCCAGCCCCCGCTGTACGTCTCATCGGGATCGTCCGACTCGACGATCCGTACGACCTGGGCGAGCTGCTGGTCATCGCACTCCAGCCAGCCCCTGATCCCGACGAAGATGCCCACGTGGATCGCCCCCTACGCCTCAGACGCCGCTCGACGGACGCCCACTCCGGTCGTCGGACGATAGACGGGGTCCGATGGGTCGAGCAAAGCGTTTCGACGCCCTCGCCCGGCGGCCGCGGCTGAACGACGGCTTACAACTGGTCCCCGATCCCGGCCGGTTTCGGCGGATGCGGCCCGCCACCGTCTTTGACGTCCTGCTCGCAGGTCCGTCGGTCGTAGGACTGGTCGTTGGGTATCAACAGCACTCCGGCAACCTGTTCAGGGTGTTCGACGGCGAGCCACGCGTCGCCCGTGGGGTCACCGCCCGGACCGAACGCCTCGGACGAGTAGACCGTCTGACACCCCAACGCCACGCGCTTCCTGTCGACCGCGCAGGCGTCCACGGCAGGGCCGGAACTCTCGTCGGCACCGTCGAAGCGGAAGTGGAAGTGCACCTGGTCACCTCGGGAGGGAACCTGCGGGTGGGGCTCAAGGCGCCAGTCGACGACCTCGGCGGTGGCGCCGAGAGGCCGCTCGTACGCGTCCTCGATCTTCACCCTGACGTCGGCCTCACCGCGTTCCGCGGTCGTGTCCGTGCAGCCCCAGTGGGAGGAGCAGCCGGACAGGGCGAGGATCGCCAGAACCAGCGGAGCACCGGCAGGCAGCCGTGCGGGGAACATTCAGCTGACCTCCGTGCCGGTGCGCGGGCTTGCTCGAACCACACCACAGGGTGAGTATCGCGTAGTGCTGCCCGAGAGGTGTCGGCTCGGCGGGTGCGGGGCGTCGGCGACGTGTCGAGCCGTACGACGTCCACGTGCACTGTCAGTGCGGCCCGCTACCGTCGGCCCATGTCGATCACCGCACAACTGCACGACTCGGTGAAGCTCCAGGGCGGGGCTGCACTGGTCGACGGCTTCGCCCTCGAGAGCCGCACGCACGCGCCCTGCCGCGCCCTCCTCCAGAACGGGCACGAGCTGGAGGTCTACGACCTGCACGACCTCTTCGCGGGCGAGCTGGCCCCGACCGTGGTCTTCCCCCTTCCCTGGCCGGGGTGGGACCGTGGCGTCCACTCGGTGAGTCCGGACGGTACGTTCGCCGTGTTCTCGGGACAGCGCGCGGTGCGGGCCGTGGGCCCGGGAGGCGAGCTGCTGTGGGAGTACCGGCACGGCTGCTGGGGGCCTGAGCTCGGCCACCCGCACACGGGGGACGAGCAGGAGGTGTGCCGCGGGCTCGAGCACGGATCCTGTCGTGTCTCCGACGACGGTCGGCTCGTCTGGGCGCATGTCGTGCTGGACCCGGAGGGGCAGGACTGGCAGGAGTGCTGGGTCGTTCTCGACGCCCGGGACGGACGGGAAGTGGCCCGGCTGCCGCTGGACAGCGCGGCCTCCGGTTCACACCACATGTCCCACCCGGACGGCCTTCACATGGGGCTCTGCATCGGCATGGGCCAGGACGGCATCATGCTCCACTGGGCGCGATGGGACGGCCAGAAGCTGACCGGCTGGGACCTCGACGACACCCTGGACCGCATCCTGATGGACGTCCACCCTGGTCATCCGGGGTTTCTGACAGTCGAGCACTACGGGACGGACCTGAGCCTGCACGCCCTGGACGGCACCGTCCTCGCCGAGGGCGCGCCCGAGCCGCCGGACGACGAGGACCCACCCTGCTGGGACTACGGCTGCGGCTTCGTCGACGCCGACACCGTCATCGCTTCGACCGTCGACTCCGACGAGGACCCGGACCGGGCCCGCCACTGGCTGCTCGATGCCCGCACCCTGCGGATACGGGGTGCGGTCGCGTATCCCACAGGCCGTGTCGACGGTTATGTGCGCCCGCTCGGAGACGGCACCTGGCTCACCTACGACGACACGAGCGGGAGCCTCAACCGCTGGACGGAAGCGACGTCCTGAGCCCGAACGCGAGCTCGCGCCGGGTCGCTCCAGTCGGCAGAGCCTGACCGGATCACCCGCACACCGGCGACACGCCGAAGGGCCGCACCGGTTGAGGTGCGGCCCTTCGACGTGCCCGGCGTCGGTTCACGCAGGGCGATCCTTGCTCATGCCAGGGCGAATTTCTGGGCGCCGGAGCTGTTGCAGTCCCAGATCTGGAGGCGGGTGCCGTTCGCGGTGGCACCCGACGGCGAGTCGACGCACCGGCCGGTGGTGGGGTTGGACATCGAGCCGTCGGCGTTGGCGACCCAGTTCTGGTAGCCGCCGCCGTTGCAGGTGGCCAGCTGGAGCTTCGTGCCGTTCGCGTTGACACCGCCCGCGATGTCCAGGCACTTGCCCAGGGTGCGCAGGGTCTGGCCGTTCCAGGTCCACTTCTGGTCGAGCGCGGTGGCCTGCTGGCAGTCCCACAGCTGGACCGCGGTGCCGTCGCCGCCGGTGTCGTCACCCGCCACGTCCACGCACTTGCCGCCCGGTCCGTAGATCGGGGTGCCGATGGCGAACTGCTGGGCGCCGGAGCTGTTGCAGTCCCAGATCTGGAGGCGGGTGCCGTTCGCGGTGGCACCCGACGGGGAGTCGACGCACCGGCCGCTGGTCGGGTTCCGGAGCGAGCCGTCGGTCTGCCGCACCCAGTTCTGGTAGCCGCCGCTGTTGCAGGTGGCGAGTTGCAGCTTCGTCCCCGCGGCGCTGTTGCCGCCGGCGATGTCCAGGCACTTGCCGAGGGTCTGGAGAGTCTGGCCGCTCCAGGTCCAGTGCTGGTCCTTGGCCGCCGACTGGCAGTCCCACAGCTGGACCGCGGTGCCGTCGCCGCCGGTGTCGTCACCCGCCACGTCGACACACTTGCCGCCCGGACCGGTGATCGTCTGGCCGGTCACCGAACCGCCGCCGCCACCTCCGGAGCCAGGGCCCTTGTTGTAGACGGCCACGGAGTCGATGACCAGCTTGCCGCCGGAGACCGTGGACGCGTTCGGGCCTCCGCCGAAGGCGTCGGGGAAGCCGCCGCCGATCGCCAGGTCGTAGATGATGAAGAAGGGGTGGTCGACCGCGTCGGCCCAGGTCGTCGCGTCCACCTGGTTGGCGTTGACGGTGAAGAAGTTGTTCCCGTCGAGGTAGAACCGGATCTGCTCCGGCGACACCGAGCGGTCGATCTCCGCCGCGTAGTCGTGGAAGCCGGTCTGACAGCCCGGACAGGCGCGCTCACCCGAACCGATACCGGTCGACTCGTTGCACGGCCCGCCCGGGTTCACGCCGCAGTGCAGGGTGCTGAAGACGGAGCTGCGGCCGTTGATGTCCTCCATGATGTCGACCTCGCCGGACTTCGGCCAGGTCACACCGTCGCGCAGCGGCGCGCCGAGCATCCAGAACGCCGGCCAGTAGCCCGCGCCGTTGGCGGTGGTGACGTTGGGCTGCTGGAGGACGGACTCGATGCGTACGACGCCGCCGGCCGCGGCACCGAAGCCCGCCGACTGGGTCTCCACGCGCCCCGAGGTCCACCCGCTGCGCGGGTCGGAACCCGAGTGCAGTGCCTGGAGCACCAGATGACCCTGACCGTCGTAATAGACGTTCGAGGTGCTGCTGGTCATGGTCTCGATCTCACCGGTGCCGAAGTTGCTGCCCGGCCCGGTGTCGTACTTCCACAGGCTCTGGTCGATGCCGGTGCCGGACGCACCGTTGAAGTCGTCGCTCCAGGTGAGCGCGAAGCCGGACGGCGTCGGGGGCACTGCCGCCTGGGCGTCGAGGGTCGTGGTGACGGCGGCCGCCACCGTCATCATGACGACGGGAATCAGTGAGAGCGCTCTCTTCCACGCGCCGCGCTGTGCCCTTGTGGGGGGTGGTTGCATAGGTCTGGCCTCCGAAGAAAAGGCGTGATCGCGTCTGTTCGCTGTGCCGCCTCTGGTGATCTCCATCAACGGCGAGCAGTGCACGCGCCCTTGTGGATCTCGATGACGACGAACGGGGCGAAGGCCGGCGCCCGGGCTGCCGTCGACAGGCAGGCCCGCGGCGGGCGGCGGGACTCTCGTCCCCCAGCCGGCGGCTACGTCGTCAACGCAGGTGACGGCTGGTGGTGTTGAGCCATGTGGAGTTCTGTGCGGGGCAGACGCTATTGGACCAGACCAATACCGTCAAGGCTCCGGAACGCACTGACCGCGTCACGGCGATCGGCTTGTTTTTCAAGCCAGTTGAGACAGCTTCTCCATCGGCCCAGGATTGCGGCGGATGACACCTGTCCGCTGTTCGTCGGCCCGTCGATGCGGGTACGACAAGCAGTATCGCGGCACGGGCCGCCGCGGACTGCCCACGGAGGGGTATATGGGGGAAGTCGTGAGTTTCGGGCTGCCGGACGGCGGCACGGTGCTCGTCGAGTCGGCTGACGAGAGCGTCTACGGCCTGGAGGAGATTTCGATCAACGGCGGAACAGTCGTCCGGCGCGCGCAGGGGGGACTGACGGAGGCTCTTGAGGGCATCCGCCGGATGGCGGCCGAGGCGCACGCCCGCATCACGTCGATCGACGTCGCCCCGAAGCGGTTCGAGCTGGAATTCGGGGTGAAGCTGAGCGGGGAGACGGGGGCGGTGCTCGCCAAGGCGTCGGGGGAGGCTCACCTTGTCGTACGGGCCGTCTGGGGGGAGTAGCCGAGCATGGTGCGGACCGCCCGTACCCGGGTGTCCGGAACCCTTCGTACCACGGACGAGCGACTCAACGCATCCTGCGCGTTCCGTCTACCATGCGCCTTGCGGGTATGGCTGTCGCGGTGCGGGGCCGGGTGCCGACTGTCCCGGAGGGCGAGAGGGGCACAGGCATGGATGACATTACGGGGGTCGAGTGCGGACTACCGGACATTGCCGGAATGACCATGGACGAGCTGCGCGCCCTCTCGGGTTCCGTGCTCGCCGTGGCGCTCGAACGCTTGCGGGAGGAGTCCGCCGAGTCCGATGAGGACGAATACACCAGCTGGTCGGCGAGCGTCTGACGAGCCGGCGGCCGGTGGCACGCCCCTGCGGCAGTTCGTCCTCAAGATTCGCAGTCGGTGCAATCTCGCCTGCGACTACTGCATCATCTACGAACACGCGGATCAGACCTGGCGCCACCAGCCGCGTGCCATGGGCCCCGGAACGCTGCGGCAGACCGCGCGTCGCATCGCGGAGCATGCGACGCGGCACGGCTTGTCACAGGTGCGGATCGTGTTGCACGGCGGTGAGCCCCTGCTGGCCGGACCCGAGGGTGTTGCTCGTGTCGTGAAAGCGGTACGCGCCACCGTCGCGGAGGCGGGTACCGAAGCCGACTTCACCGTCCAGACCAACGGCACCCTCCTCGAGGCGAGGATGCTCGACGTCCTGGCCGAGCACCGGGTACGGGTCGGCGTGAGCGTCGACGGCGATCGACAGGCGCACGACGCGCACCGCAGGACACCGGCGGGCCAAGGCTCGTACGACAAGGTCATGGCCGGGCTGCGCCTGCTGTCCGGGCCGTACCGGGAACAGTACGCAGGCCTGCTGTGCACCATAGACGCGTCCAGTGATCCGGTCGCCGTCTACGAGTCCCTTCTGCCGACCCGGCCGCCGGTGGTCGATTTCCTGCTGCCCCACGCGCATTGGGGACAGCCGCCTCCGGCGCCGCCGGGAGCGTACGGCAGCTGGCTCGCCGCCGTCTTCGACCGCTGGGCCGAAGCACCCCGCAAGGAGACCTCGGTACGTCTGCTCGACGAGATCCTGCACACCGTGCTCGGCGGCCGCAGCCGTCTCGACTGGATGGGCCTGGCCCGTACCGTCTCGGTTTTCGTCGAGGCCGACGGATCCATCCACCAGAACGACGCGCTGCGCACCGGCTACGACGGCGCTTCCGCGAGCGGCCTCGACGTCTTCCGGCACTCCTTCGACGACGTCCTGGCCCACCCTGGTTTCGCTGCCCGGCAGGCCGGGGTGCGCGCGCTCGCCGAGCAGTGCCTGGTCTGCCCCGAGATGACGGTGTGCGGCGGCGGCGAGTACGGGCACCGCTACCAGCCCGGCGTCGGCTACCGCAGACCGACCGTGTACTGCGCGGATCTGCTCCTCCTCATCGGGCATGTCCGACGGTGGATCGCCCAGACGGCGGGACAGGGCCGTTGATCGGGCCGCAGGTCATTCCGGACCAGGTCTTCGACTCCCTGGTCGGTGGGGAAGGCGGCGCGGAGGCCGTGCGGTTACTGCGGAGGTCCAGACGAAGTCGTAGCCTGCTGCTGCTCAGACAGGTGTTGGACGGCCCCTGCGGCCCGAGGGCAGCCGCAGCGGCCGATGTGCTGGCCGGTGTCGAACGTGCCGCTCCGGCAGCGGTCGCCTCCGTGCTCGACGGGCCGTCGTTCGGCAGCTGGGCCCGGCACGCCGCACGGGTCTGCCCCGCGCACCCGCACGACGGCAGATGTGCCACGCAGGGGCTGGCGGTGTTCGCGGTCGTGGCGGCGGTGCGCGCGGACAGCGCCGTGTCCGTCTCCGTGCCCTTGTACGACGGGCTGCTCCACCTGCCCGGCCTGGGTACGGCCAGGACGCCCGGCAACAGTGCGCAGGCACTGGTGGTGACGGGAGACGGGCCTGCTGTGCAGATCCGGTCGGCCGGGCACGTGCTGCGGTTGCCGCGCGACCTCTCCCGCACGGGCCGCGACTGGCAGCCCGTCGCCTGGCTGAAGGCCGAGCACCGTGGACTGGCCATCGCCGTTCCCCTGGAGACGGCCGACCGGCTGCTGCCCGCGCTCGATGCCGTCCAGGCTCGTCCGACCGCCTGGCAGGGGCTGTTCCGGTCCGCCTGGGAACTACTGGTCGAGCGGCATCCACGTCGAGCCGAGGAACTCGCGATCGGGCTCACCGCGATCGTCCCCCTGCCCGCGCCGGCTCGTGGGGTCACCTCGTCGACGTCGCGGCACGCCTTCGGCGCGGTGCTCACCTCATGGCCAGCGGAGACCCAGCGCATGGCACTGACCCTGCTGCACGAGTTCCAGCACAGCAAGCTCAGCGCCTTGACGGACCTGGTGGCGCTGCACGAACCGGACAGCCGGCCCCGGCTGTTCGCCCCTTGGCGGCCCGATCCTCGTCCACCGGGCGGCCTGTTGCAGGGTATCTATGCCCATCTGGGTGACCTCGCCTTCTGGCACGACCTCAGTGCGGCCGGGCCCGAAGCCGAACACGCCGATGCGGCCTGGCGATTCGCCCAGGTCCAGGCGCACATCGAACGGGGCCTGGCAGAAGCGGCGGATCACGTCCGCCTCACCGATCTCGGGGAACGCTTCCTTGCCGGAGCAGGCAAGACGGTCCGCGCTTTCGACCCCGGCGTGTGCGGCAGTGTCGACGAGCGGCTGTTGCGTGCGGTGGCCAGGGTGGAAGCGGGAAGCGAGGCCGTGTGGCGATTGCGCTGGGCCACGACGGAGGCGACTACGGGCGTGAGGGGGCTGGCCGAGCTCTGGCGGGCCGCACGCCCGGCAGGGCGACTGCCCTCGGACAAGATCGGCCCGGCTCTGTCGGCGCCGGACGGGCCCGGACCGGAACTGGTTCGGTGGGCCGCCAGACAGCGCGGCGCGGATCGCGCGATCCCGGCGACGGCGGCCGCACAAGCGGCCGCCGCCCGTCCCCACGGCGTCGAGTGCTGGGCGGAACTCGCCGCCGCGGCCGCGGCGGAGCAAGCGGTCGGAGCCTTCGTCCTGCGCCACCGCACCGAGCTGGTCAAGGCCCTTCTCCTCGAGCTCGCCGAGGGCGATCTCGACGTATCGGGCCCCGACCGTGCCGCGGACCCGTTGGCCCTGGCCGCCTGGCTGGAGCAGACGCAGTCACGTTCCGACAGTGACGCCGATCAGAACATGGGCGTCTCGATGTCGCAGAACGCCCGCTCACCCCTGGCGAACACCCGAGCCACGGGATAGTCCTCGCCCAGGGTCTGTCGAAACCTTTCGAGCGCGTCGTCGAGCAGCTCCTGCGACTCCGCCGTCTCACCCAGCGTCCGCAGGTCGTGCGCGAGATTACCGCCGCAGACCAAGGTGATCGGGTGGTCGGGTCCCAGAGTCGCCCGCAAGCTCTCGAGATGGCGGCGGTTCGCCTGCGCCGCCTCGTCGACGCGGTCCGCCGCGTGGAGATCGTTGGCGAGGTTCACCCCGCAGCGCAGCGTACAGTTGTGCTCGGGGCCGAAACGGCCGCGCAGCTTCTCGTAGGCGAGGAGGTTGATCGAGAGCGCCTGCTCCCGTTCACCGAGGGCGCTGAGCACCAGTGCGTGGTTGGTCTGGGTCATCGGGACGTACGGATGGTCCGCGCCGAAGAGCTGCTCGTATCCCGCCACGGTTTGCGCGGCCAGTCGCTCCGCCTCGTCCAGGTCACCGCGCAGCAGCAGGTCGATGGCGTAGTTCCCGACCGCCGCAAGGGTGTTGAGAGAGTTCTCGCCGAACCTGGCACGATAGCGCTCCACGGTGCGGGCGGACCGCTCGTACGCTTCCTCGTAGGCCCCCACGGCCCGAAGCGACACGGCGAGGTTCTTGGCGACGTCCAGCGTGCTGGGGTGTTCCCGGCCCTGGCGGTCGCGCATCTTGGGATAGAGCACCCGCAGTGATTCGGTCGATCCGCGGTAGTCACCCATCTCCCGCTGGTCACGGGCGTAGTTCGCTGCCACGACCAGGGTGGTGGGGTCGTCCGGTCCGTAGGTGCGCGCCCGCCGCTGGTAGGTGTCCGCGTCCAGTTCGAGGGCTTCCTTGAAACGGCCGAGCAGCCGGAGGTTCAGCGCGTGGTTGGCGGCCGACATCAGGGTGAGCGGATAGTCCCTGCCGAAGGCTGTGGCCAGCTGGTCGAAGGTGTTGGCGTCCCGCTCGGCGGCCTCCTCGAAGTCGCCGAGCGTACGCAGGTCGCCTCCGCTGACGTTGGCGATGGCCAGGGTCTCCTCATGGTCCTCACCGAAGACCCGGCGAGCCCGTTCCAGGATCTCCGCGTTGAGGGCGCGCGCCTCCTCGAATCGGCCGAAGTTGCGGATCAGCGTCGCGTAGTAGCGGTTGATCCGGAGCGTCTGGGGGTGGTCCACACCGAGGCGTTGCTGCCATTCCTTGCGTGCGAATTCGGCCAATTCGGTGCCGCCGGTGTAGTCACCGAGAAGGTAGAGGTAGCGAACCTCGTTGATGACCAGATGGCGTACTTCGCTCTGGTCGCATTCGATGGCCCGCGTCGGCCGGATGTGCGGACGCAGTTCGGCGTACCGGCGCCAGTTGTCGCTGTCGTCCGGCTCCTGCGGATCGGCGGCCGCCAGCAGAACGTGCGTCAGATGGTACGTGGCCTCCTGCTCCTCGGGGGACATCTGGTTGAACAGCACCGCCCGTACCAGCCGGTGCATCTGGATGCTGCTGGTGCTGTGGTCGATCCTCGCGAGGGCCAGCCGTCCGATCTCACGTGTGGCCAGCCCCAGTTCGACGGGATCGCGCAGCGCCTCGGCGAGGGGGGACGGCAGCGGCGCGAAGGCGGCGCTGCGCAGCAGGGACCAGCTGATGGGTTCCGGGGCCATGCACGAGCACAGTTGCAGGAGTTGCACGGCCGCAGGACTTCGCTGGGCGAGCCGTTCCATCGACAGGTTCCACGTGGCCACCACGGAGTGCGGATAGCCGGACGGTACGGAGGTGTCCAGGAGCCGACCGGCGTGCTCCTGCAGCAGTTCCAGATAGTCGTCCACGGACATCGCGGTCTCTGAGTGCCAGGCGCCTGCCTGTTCCAGGGCGAGCGGCAGGTCGCCGAGAGCGTCCGCGAGCCGTGAGGCGTCCTGGGGCGCCATTCCCTTGACGCGTCCCTGGAGGAAGTGGACGGACTCCCTGCGGGAGAAGACGTCGACCGACACCGGGTGGGCGTGACCGGCCCAGCTCTGGTTGCGCGAGGTGATCAGGATGTGGCCCTCGCTGGCCGGGAAGTACGGCTCCAGATCCTCGGGCCGATCGGCGTTATCGAACACCAGTAGCCATCGGTTGTACGGGGAGCCCGTGCGGAGGGCGTCGAGAACCAGGTGCAGCGTGTCGTCGACGCTCGGTCCGGCTTCCAGTCCCAGGTGGGGCGCGAGAGCGGCGATGGACGAGCGCACCAGCGCGGGGTCCTCTGCGTTCACCCACCAGATGAGCTGGTACTGGGACTGATATCGGTAGATGTATTCTACAGCTAGCTGCGTCTTGCCCACCCCGCCGAGCCCGAAGAACGCTTGGGGCACGATGGCGGCGCGCCGTCCCCCCAAGCGGGCATGTAGCTGCGTGATGAGTTCATCCCTTCCGGTGAAATTGTGGTTCCGGGGCGGGATGCGCCTGCCCCATACCGTGGGCACGCTCTCCGTGAAGTGCATGGGGTGCGTGATGGTCTTCGACCGGAGGGAGTGCCCGGCTGTCGCCGTGGCGTTGGGCGGGGTCTCGGGCTCGGCCAGGCGAGGAGTAGATTCCGCCACGGGTGATCCTCCTTCTGCCGGCTCTTCGGGCGTGACTCCTGGCGGTGCGGGAGCCTTCGCCGGAGGAGTGCCGGGGCCGGTCCGGTCCGAGTGCCCCGCTTGGGTCGTCGATTCCGTGTCAATAGAAAGCGTTTCAGTCATTTGGGCATCATATTGTCCAGAATGCCCTACTATTAGACTCTGTAGCCGTTTCGCCCTGATTGCGTACCCGCCTCCGAGCGCGTCGGCCACCGCCGCATCGACCTTGGCGAACGGCAGGCTCTCCGAACTGATGCGGGACGGGAGCGTTGCGGACGGGTCGGCGAGCGTGGCGTCGAAGCGATACGGGGCGGAGGAGTGCTCCGCGAGGTAGTTCGACACCGCGCCGAGGACGCGGCGGCTCTCCTGCTGGTGGAGTGAACCCAGAAGAAGAGTGCGTACGGCCTGGGGGAAATCGAACTCCGTCTGTTCCGACGAATGGCGGCCGTCGGTGTGCACGGGGTGCAGGAGGCCCGACAGGAAGACCTCCGCCAGGTGCGAGGGCGTGGTGCGCGGCGCCATCACCTGCTGCACGAGTCGCATCACCGGGAGGAAAAGGGGCGCGGCGGACAAATACGCCGCCAGCTCGAAGGCCTGCGGAGATGCCGTCGCCCGGAAGGCGAGGACCCGGTCCAGCGGGGACTGCCGATCCTGGACCCCGGGGGGGTCCTCCGCCGGGTCCGGACCGGGGTCGGCGGGTGCCTCCGGCTGCACGTCGGCGCGGGGACGCACCGCGTACCCCTGGTACAGCGAGGATTCGGGCCGGGCGACCAGGTTGGCCCACATCTGCAAGGCGGGCGGCGCCAGTTCGACCACGGGCACCCACAGGTCCGGGGCCTTCGTGTCGGACTGCAGATCGATGTTTGGCGAGCCCGCCCGCGGCGACTTCAGGGTCACCGGCAGCGGGCGCAGGGCCGTGCGGTGCCACAGGCGCTGGTCGAGCGGCTGGACGATCACGGTGGGACCGCTACGGGCCCAGCGGGCCAGGAACTGGTCCATGCCACCGGATCGCCAGCCGGCGCCAATGGCATCACTGAAGACAAGCAGTGCGCCGCGTGGTGAGCGCGAGGTACGGCCCGCCGGAACGTCGGCGGACCCCGGTCCGCCCGCAGCCCACGGCGGCGGTGTCCGACGCACTGTCACGTCCCCGTCGGCGAGGTGTTCCAGCCAGCGTACGGTGATCGAACGGAAGGCACCCAGGCGCCGCAGCACCGTGCGCAGCTCCGCGACCGCGCTGTGCCAGAGGACCATGGAATCGCCGGTGTCCACCACCAGGTCCAGATCGAGCCACGGTTCGTCCTCCGGGACCAGCGCCGGCTCCCATACACCGGTCTGCGCGGCGCGGTTGGCGGTGGCCTCCTCGTCCATGCGCCGGCGGGTCGCCGATGCGGCCCGACGGCGTAACGGGCGCAGGGCCTTGCCCAGGGAGTTCGCCCTGGGCAGTGGGCGTACTCCTGGTGAGCGCACGGGCAGCGCGGGGATCGGGACGCCGAGGGGGTCGGTCGGGGCTGATGGGGTGCTTGGAGCCCGGGCGTGCAGCCGGGGATCGTGACGGGACATGCCGGAACGGCCGCCATCGGTCGCAGACGTGCGTGGTCGGGACTCGGCCGGGCGAGCGGCGCCGGTGTGTGGCCTGCTCGGTTCCAGTGGTTCGGGGGTGCCTGACAGCAGGGGGCGGCCGAAGGCGCCGGGGCCGACCGCGGTGTCGTCCTGAGTACGGCTGAACTGAGCTGCCAGCCACAGGACTTCGGCGATCTCCCGGGCGTCCGGAGCCGAGGGTTCTGGCTGTTCGAAGGGCATCAGGGCCCCGTTTCCAGGTGCCGCCACACCGTCCGCAGCAGATCCTGCCACTGTTCCGGGTCCTCGTCCGCGCCCGCACGAGCCAGCTGGATCGCGCTGAGCAACTGGTCCACAGCCACGCTCCCGCCGTTCCGTTCCTCGATGAACGCTTCGAGCAGCGGACGTGCCTGCTCCAGCACTTCGTCGCCCAGGTGGGCCGACACGATCGCCGCCAGCCGTTCGGCCCCCGGCGGTTCGATGTCGTAGCGTAGGCACCGCCTGGAGAACGCGGCGGGGAACTCGCGTTCCTCGTTGGAGGTGATCACTATGAAGGGGAAGGCCCAGCATGCCACTTGGCCGTCCGTGACGCGTTCCTGGCCGCCGTCCGCCGTCTGCACCTCCACACTGCGCTGCTCGGGAGGCAGTCGCAACAGTTCCTGGATGGGAAACCGGCCTTCTTCGAAGACCGTCAACAGGTCGTTGGGGAGGTCGATGTCACTCTTGTCGAGTTCGTCGATCAGGAGCACCCTGGGTCGCCGGTGGGGCAGCAGCGCCGTGCCCAGCGGACCGAGCCGCAGAAACCGGCCGATGTCGCCGGTGCCGTCGAAGGCCTCCTCCTGAGCGTGTCGCAGGTTGGCTTCATGAAGGCGGCCAATGGGGTCGTAGCTGTACAAGCCGTCCCGCAGAGTGGTCCGCGAGGTCACCGCCCAATGCAGAACAGGGCCGAGCCCCAACTCGTAGGCCACGGCGTAGGCAAGTGAAGATTTGCCCGTTCCCGGACGGCCGGTGAGCATGAGCGGCCGACGCAGCAGCAGGGCGGCGTTGACGACGTGGACGAGCTCGGGCTCCACCTGGAAGACCCGCCCCCGTTCGGCATCGACCGGGGCGGACGCGGGGACGGCGACGTCGTCCTCGGGCGGCACGCCCCGCTGCAATGGCCTCCAGCTCGGCGGATCGGGCAGGCGCTCGATGGTGTTGTGCGGAATGCCGTCACCGCGATACACCCACCACGCAGGGGTCTGTCGAGTGTCGGTCATGAATGGTCACCTCCGAGAGCGGGAGCGGGCGGGGCCAATGGGGCGTGGGGAGGCAGACGGTCATAGGGATCCCACAACAGCCCGAGCCGAAGGCCGGCGTCGGCGGGGGGCCGGAACACGCCAGGACCCGCGGGCCGGTCGCCGCGACGGGCTCTGCGCACCAACTCGGGCAGCGCCTGAGGGCTCTCGTCCTTCATGCGGTACAGCACACCTTCGATCGCACGCTGTCCGTCCCTCTCGCGATGGGCCCACACCAGAGCGGGAATGCCCGCGTCCAGGGCGGCGTCGAACTCGGGGTCGGGGGAGCGCCTGCTCGGGACTCTCGGAGGGAAGCCGAATACGACGGCCACGGGGCCGTCCTCGGGGTACAGCGCGGCGAACAGGGCTTCGTAGAGTGCTCCGTCCTGGCTCCGGCCAGGAACCACCTCCACCACGCCCTCTCCCGAGAGCGCGGCCAGAGTTTTCAACTTGTCCCATTTCTGCGCCCAGTTGTGCGCCCAGCTGCGCCACTCCGGCGCGTTCTGGCGTTCGAGACTGCGCAGGACGACCGGGTGCACCACCCCCAGCCGCACCTCGGCGCCGCTGGGGGTGGGGATCGGGAGATCGTCGAAGGGCCTTGCCAGTAACTCTCTTGGGAGGACGAACTCGACGAACAAGCCGGGGGAGTCGGCGGCCCGTTCCCGTTGCATACGGGTGAGTTCGTGTATCACCAGGTCCTCGAGCGCGCCCAGTCTCGCGCCCTCGGCGTACTGCACGACGGCCTCGCGGGGAGCGCCCTCGTGCTGCCGGAACACATCGAGCAGATAGTGCCGCGCAGGGGTGGTCGGCGTGATTTGGAAGGTCGCGTACGTCCAGCGGGCGGACTTCCTCGCCGGCCGGCCGCGGCGTTCCAGCAGCGGGGCGGGATTGACCACGGGAGTGCAGTGACCGGCGCGGTCGCGTACCCATCGGGTCAGCTCGTGGCCCTGCGGACCCGGGACCCGTCGGGCCAGTGCGGCGACAAAGGCCAGCAGAGGTGGCACGGGACGCCCGGCCTGGGTGGTGTCCCTCAGGTCGCGCACGATCCCGAGGACGTCCTCGGGTGCGCCCTTCCAGTGGCGGTGCACCGGCCCCAGCGCCTCGTCACGTAACTCGACGAGACCGGTCAGCGGGACGGTGCCGGCCAGTAACAGTTGGTACAACTGGTCCATCGCCTCGGCGTCGAAGGTCTCGTCGGCGGGGTCGGACGGCGCCGTGGCATCCGGCCAGGGCTGCCACTCCCCGGACAGGGCGAGCGCGGCCCGCAGCGGCGCCCAGGACTGGGCGAGCCTGGACAGCGGAATCATCCAGGCGACGCCCGAGTCGGGGGCCTTGTCACGCAGCACGGCGAGCCCGGCGACTCGGTCGGTCGCGGTGTCCTTCACGCCGCAGCCGCTGTAGCCCCGGGCGACCTTTCGCCCGCTGTCCGGAGCGTCGTTGAGCTGGATCAGCGCTGCTTCCCGGCCGCCGCGCCCAGCCATCAGACAGTCCGCCCACACGCCGTGGGGCTGCCCCTGCGGATAGCCGTAGACCTGCATCCGGCGTTTGGCGACATATGCGCCACCGGAAAGATGGCTGTGGGACGTAGGGAGCATGCCGTTGGCCGATGCCAGGTCCCCGTGCAGGGTGAGTACGGAGAAGTCCTGGTGGTCGCTGCCACCCGCGTACCGGTGGCCTCCGCCGGGCGAGCTGTCGAGCTTCAGCCCATTGTTCAGCGCCACTACGACAGTGGCGCCGGGGGCGTCCTGCAGATGCCGGCCCAGCGCGCTGGTGACTACATGGGCACATGTCAATACATAGCGTGGCGGCAGCAGCACGCCGCCCCCCACGGGATTACCCGCGGGGCCGATAATGCTCACCTGCCAGTCATCGGTGGCGCTATGCGCTACCGGTCCCCCCACCACACATCCCCCTGAGTCCGCTGTCGGCGCACCCCGCGAAGCCGCCATAGTAGTCGTACGGGCTGGAGATACGGGGAGAAGCGGGAGCCGCCGAGAAGGGGAACTTCGCGGCGGCCGGCCCCTCCCGTATCACGTGTGCACGGCCAGTGCCATGAAGATCGAAACGCCTTGACGGTCGGCCGGTGGCCGAGAAAGTCTCCGCACTGAGGCTGTCGTCCCTGGACTTTGCTGCATCAGGACGACATCCCCACCTGAAGTCCCTCGAAACCCCTCGCACTTGAGTCCGGCTGCCGGAGACCTCCGGCAGAGTCGGGCCCGACAATCCCAAGGCCCCTGCCGTCTCCGGCGGCTCCACGGCCACCCATGCCTACGACGTCGGCGACGGCTGACCACAACCACGGTCGGCTACAACTACGACGCCATCGGTCACGCGCCGACCACTCCTTCCTGCGCGGGTCGCTGGCGGCGTCGGGTCTGGCGGACCGGGTCGGGAACGGGCAGGGCGGCGATGAGGCGACGGGTGTAGTCGTCCTGCGGGTTGCCGAGGACCTGGTCGGTGGCGCCTTCCTCGGCGATTCTGCCCTGGTGCAGCACGACGACCCGGTCGGCGACCTGTTCCACGACCGTGAGGTCGTGGCTGACGAAGAGGGCCGCGAAGCCCAGTTCCCGCTGGAGCTCGCCGAACAGGTCGAGGACCTTGGCCTGTACCGAGACGTCCAGTGCCGAGGTGGGCTCGTCCGCGATGAGCAGGCGGGGCCGCAGCGCGAGGGCGCGGGCGAGGCCGGCACGCTGTCGCTGGCCTCCGCTGAGCTCGTGCGGGTAGCGGTCCACGTAAGTACGCGGGAGATGTACGGCTTCGAGCAGCGCTTCGGTGCGTGCCCGGATCGCCTTCGCGTCCGGTTCGCGGCGGTGTACGACGAGAGGTTCCGCGATGCTGTCGCCGATGGTCAGCAGTGGGTCGAAGCTGGAGGCGGGGTCCTGGAAGACGTAGCCGATCTGTCCGGTGGTCTTCCGTCTCCTGGTCAACGGCTCGCCGAACAGGTTCAGTCGGCCGCCGGTGACCGGGGTCAGTCCGGCGACGGCCCGTCCGATGGTGGTCTTGCCGCTGCCGCTTTCGCCGACCAGCCCGAGGATTTCACCGGGGCGGATGTCGAAGGTCACCGCGTCCACCGCACGGAAGGCCTTGCGGCCCAGGCGTCCCGGATAGTCGACGGTCAGCCCGCGCGCGCTCACGACCGGCTGGGCCTCGGCGTCGGCCGCCTTGGCTGGGGTTCGTCCGCCGGCCCCGAAGTCCGGTACGGCGGTCAGCAGTTCCCTGGTGTACGGGTGTACCGGCGCCGTGAACAGGTCGTGCACCGGGGCCTGTTCGACCACCGCTCCGGAGCGCATGACGGCTACGCGGTCGGCGAGGTCGGCGACGACGCCCATGTTGTGGGTGATGAGGAGGACGGCGGTGCCGAAGTCGGTGCGGCAGCGGTGGAGCAGTTCGAGGATCTCCGCCTGCACGGTGACGTCGAGGGCGGTGGTCGGTTCGTCGGCGACGATGAGCCTGGTGCCCAGGGCGAGGGCCATGGCGATGACCGCGCGTTGCTTCTGGCCGCCGGACAGTTGGTGCGGATAGTGGTCGACGCGGGTGGCCGGGTCGGGGATGCCGACCTTGGCCAGCCAGTCCACGGCGAGGGCGCGCCGTTCTGCCTTGCCGCCACCGCGGCCGTGGGCGCGCAGGCCCTCGGTGAGTTGCCAGCCGATGGTGAAGACCGGGTTGAGGGCGGTGGAGGGCTCCTGGAAGACCATCGCGGCGTGCGCGCCGCGCAGGGCCCGCAGCCGGGCCGCGGACGCGGTGAGCACGTTCTCCTCGGGTTCGCGCGAGCCGTCGCCGATGAGGACGCGGCCGTGGACGGTCGCGGTGTCGGGCAGCAGGCCGAGGACCGAGCGGGCGGTGACGGTCTTGCCGCTGCCGCTCTCGCCGACCAGGGCCAGCACCTCGCCGGGGGCGACGGACAGGCTCACGCCACGGACCGCGGGCGCGGTGCCGGCGTCGGTGGCGAAGTCGATGTGCAGGTCCTCGATGCGCAGCAGATCAGTCATCGTCGCCGGCTCCGTCCGTGAGAGGGCCGGGGGTGCTGGTCCGCCTCCGCAGCCGTGGGTCGGCCAGGTCGGTGAGGCTTTCGCCGAGCAGGGTCGTGCCCAGTACGGTGAGCACGATGCCCAGGCCCGGTGGGATCGCGGTCCACCAGATGCCCGAGGTGACGTCGGCGACGGCGCGGTTGAGGTCGTAGCCCCATTCGGCGGCGGAGTTGGGTTCGATGCCGAAGCCCAGGAAGCCGAGGCCGGCGAGGGTGAGGATGGCCTCCGACGCGTTGATCGTGAAGATCAGCGGGAGGGTGCGCACCGAGTTGCGCAGCACATGGCGGGTCATGATGCGCCAGGGGCCGGTGCCGATGACGCGGGCGGCGTCGACGAAGGGTTCGGCCTTCACCCGGATCACCTCCGCGCGGACGACCCTGAAGTACTGGGGTACGAAGGACACGGCGACCGAGCAGGCGGCCGCGCCGAGGCCGCCGGTCAGGCTGGACCGGCCGCCGCTGATCACGATCGACATGACGATGGCGAGCAGCAGCGGCGGGAACGCGTACAGCGCGTCCGCGACTCCCACCAGTAGCCTGTCCAGTCTGCCGCCGAGGTAGCCGGAGACCAGTCCGAGCACCGCGCCCGGCACCACCGACAGCAGCAGCGCGGCGGCGATGATCAGGAGCGCGGTGCGTGCGCCCCAGCTCGTGCGGGAGAGGACGTCGTACCCGGTGATGGTCGTGCCCAGTGGGTGTGCGGTGCTCGGGTGCTGTTGGGAGCCGAACAGGCCTTGTGAGTCACCAAGTTGTGCATAGCCGTGCGGGGCGAGCAGCGGGCCGAGCAGCGCGGTGAGCAGGAAGAGCGCGGTGAGGACCAGGCCGGTGAGCAGCATGGCGCGCTGCACTCCCGCGCCGGTCCTGATGCGTGGCCGTGGCGGCAGTCGTCGGGTGAGGAGCAGCGTCATCAGTACCTCACTCGCGGGTCGATGAGCGCGGCGACGACGTCGACGAGGAAGTTCGTCACCGCGACGACGACGGCGAACAGGGCCACGATGCCTTGTACAGCCGGGAAGTCACGGGACGTCAGATAGCGGGCGAGTTCGTACCCGAGGCCCTTCCACTCGAAGGTGGTCTCGGTCAGTACGGTACCGCCGAGGAGCCCGGCTACCTGGAGTCCCAGGACGGTGACGACGGGGATGAGGGCGGGGCGGGTGGCGTGGTGGGTGATGAGCCGCAGCTGTGCGACGCCGCGGGAGCGGGCGGCGTCGACGTAGTCGCTGGAGAGGGTGCCGATCAGGTTGGTTCGCACCAGGCGCAGCAGGATGCCGGCCACGAGCAGGCCCAGGGCCAGTCCCGGCAGTACGGCGTGCCGCAGCACGTCCGCGATGGCGGTGGTGTCGCCGCTGCGCAGGGCGTCGATCAGGTACACGCCGGTCGTGCTGGTCTGGTTCTGGAGGAAGAGCTGCACGCCTGTGCTCGCCCGGCCCGACGAGGGCAGCCAGCCGAGCCAGATCGCGAAGACGAGTTTCAGCAGCAGGCCCACGAAGAAGACGGGGGTGGCATAGGTCAGGATCGCGAACAGGCGCAGCGCCGCGTCCGGTGCCCGGTCGCGGTGGGAGGCGGCCACCATGCCGAGCGGGACGCCGATGAGCAGGGCCACCAGGAGGGCGCAGCAGGCGAGTTCGACGGTCGCGGCGCCGTAGGTGCTCAGGACGTGGGTCACGGGCTGGTTGTCGGTGACGGTGCGGCCGAAGTCGCCGACGGCCAGCGAGCGCAGATAGTCCAGGTACTGGGTGAGCAACGGCCGGTCGTAGCCGGCCTGGTGCAGTTTTGCGTGGAGCTGGTCGGGGGTGAGGCGGTCGCCGAAGGCCGCGCTGATCGGGTCTCCGGTGAGCCGCATCAGGAAGAAGACCAGGCTGACGAGGATCAGGACGGTGGGGATGATGAGGAGGAAGCGGATCACCAGGTAGCGGGCGAATCCGTGACCGGCGGCGCTGTGGGCCGGGGTGCCGACAGCGCCGATGGTCTGCTGCGTCGGAGTGCTCACTTCGTCGCGAGTCCCGCCCAGCGGAACTGGTACGTGGCGTCCAGCTCGTCGGGCACGCCGCTGATGTCGCTGCGGGTGACGATGGCGGTGGAGCCCTGGAGCAGCGGCAGCAGCGGTACCTGGGCGGCGGCCTTGTCCTGCGCCTGCTGGATCAGCGTGGTGCGCTTGGCCGTGTCCGTCTCCGTCTCCTCCTTCTCGACCAGGGCGCGGACGGCGGGGTCGTCGTATCCGTTGGCGACCCAGCTGTTGGCCGAGTAGAAGGGCGAGAGGTAGTTGTCCGCGTCGAGGTAGTCGGCGTACCAGCCGAGCTGGTAGAGCGGGTAGAGGTGCTTGACGCGGTCCTTGCCGTACTGGGTCCACTCGGTGGACTGAAGGTTCACCTTGAACAGTCCGGTGGCCTCCAGCTGGGTCTTGACCAGCGCGTACTCGTCGGCCGACGAGGAGCCGTAGTGGTCGCTGTTGTACTGGAGGTCGAGCGTCACCGGGGCCTTGACCCGCGCCGCCTTCAGCCGGGCCGCCGCCGCGGCCTTGTCGGGGCCGCCCTTCTTGTCGCCGTAGCGCGACGTGAAGGAGGGGGTGGCGCCGGTCAGGCCGTCGGGGACGGAGGTGTAGAGCGGCTGGTAGGTGTTCTTGTAGACCTGCTGGGCGAGTTGGGAGCGGTCGACGGAGTCGGCGACGGCCTGGCGGACGGCGAGGGCCTTCTTCGGGTCGGCGTCCTTCGTCCTGGTGCCGTAGGGCTGGGTGGCGAAGTCGAAGACGAGGTAGCGGATGCCGTTGCCGGCACCGGTGTGGACCTTGACGCCCTTCTGCTTGGCGAGGTCGTCCAGGTCGGTGATGGTGAGGGTGCGGTAGACGGCGTCGAGGGCGCCCTGCTGGACGTCGAGCTTCAGGTTGCCGGCGTCGGCGTAGTACTTCAGCTGGACGTTCTTGGTCTTCGGCGTGCCCAGCTGCCCCTTGTAGCGCGCGTTGGCGGTGAACGACACCAGGGAGTTCTTGTCGTAGTCGGTGACGCCGTACGGCCCGCTCCACGGCTTGGCGGCGACGACGGACTTGTCGTCGAGGATCTTGTCCGCGGGGAAGACCTGCTCGTCCACGATGTAGCCCGCGGCCGTCGACAGGACCTTCGGGAAGAGGGTGTCGTTGGCCGACTTGAGGGTGAAGATGACGGTGGCAGGGTCCGGGGCAGCGACCGAGGCGAGGTTGTACAGCAGCGACGAAGGACCGTTCTGGTCGGCGATCTTCAGGTCCCGGTCGAAGCTGAACTTGACGTCCGAGGAGGTGAGTTCGTGGCCGTTGGCGAACTCGAGGCCCTTCTGGAGCGTGACCGTGTACTCCTTCGGCCCGGTCTGCTCGATCCCGGTGGCGAGGTCGGGTGAGACGTCCGCGGAGCCGTTCTTCTGGCTGAGCAGGGCCGCGTAGACCTCGCTCTCGACGGTGCCGGAGCCCGCGTCCCAGGAGCCGGCCGGGTCGATGCTGGTGACCTGGTCGGTGGTGCCGATGGTGAGGGCCTCGGCGGAGCTGGTGGTCTCGCCGTCCTTGCTGCTGGTGCAGCCGGTCAGCGCCACCAGGAACGCCGTGCCGAGGGAGATCGCGCCGAGACCGGACCGCAGGGGTCTGTTCGGTGTCGGGCCGTTGTGCAGTGCCATCAGGGGTCTCTGTTTCCGCAGCAGGGATGCGTGAGGCAGCCGTCGGCGCAGTCCTGCGCCGACGGCGGGCCGAATCACGTCAGAACGGGGGTGGGGTGTCACACGGTCAGGCCGGCGGGTCTACCGGCCCGGAACACGGCGAGGCGGCCGGCCGGAACACGGCCGGGCGGGCAGGCTCCGGGCCCGGAAAGGGCGGTTTCAGGCCTTACACAGACAGCTGGAGACCAGCAGCAGGTCGACATGGCGCCGGGAGCACAGCATCAAGGGCGTCGCCATGCCGTCCTCCCTGGTTCCGGCCCGCTGCGGGGCTGTGATGAGCGCACTTGCAGAAGGATGAGATCCGCCGAGCCTTCACCTGGGGCACCCCACTGCGTCGAGGGTTGCCGTCCGGCCAGCCAGGGCTTGATCACCGGAACTCGTAGCTCGGGCACACCGTAGAGCGGCTGTTCTTCCGGCGTCAAGACGCGCCGGGAAGGCGGCGACGCGGAGCGAACAGCAGGCACATAAAGGTGGATTGAGGCCTGACGCCTCGGCGGTGCGCTCCGGTCCCGTCCAGTGGACGCATGGTGGACGCCCTTGTCGGTGGTGTGCTTATATCCGGCCATGGAAACCACTGGCACGGCACACATGGTGCTGCTCGACCCGTTCTGGGTGAGCCGCCGCGCCGACCAGTTCGACGAGATCTGTTGCTGACCTCCGTCCCACGGCTCGTGACCTGGGCTCCGTTGTCGTACGGAGCCTGACCGGAGCGGGAACGGCGAGAGTCCGACCGCCGCACCGGATGAGGCCGCGGTTCCGCCGTGCCTGAGGGCGATCTCGCGAAGCCTTTCAGCCGGTTGAAGCAGCGCTCGTCGATGTGACGCGGAGGGTGGACCGGCCGGCCGTATGCCGGTCGTCGGCCTCCGTGGCCTCCTCGGGCGTGGCGGTTTCGTCTGCCGTCCGGTCTTCGCACCCGGCTGAACGAGTGGACCCCGTACGTCCTGAGCTGGATCGCGTACGTCCTGAGCTGGACCACGTGGTCCTGAGCAGAGTCGTCCGGTCCACCGCCTTCCCCTGCGTCCCCACGGCGCACCGACGATCTCCTTCCCCCACGCCACCACCTCCTCCCGAGCGACAAGGAACGGCCATGTCTACCCACGTCACCCGACGTAGCCTGATTCGCGGCATCACAGCGGCGACTGCTGTCGCCACTCTCGCCACCGGGCTCACCGCCTGTGGCGGGGACAGCGCCGCCGCCACCAAGACGGACGACGCCGTCTCCGGGAGTGTGACCATCGGTCAGCTCTCGCACGGCGCCGCCAAGGAGACCACGCTCAAGGTGTCCGAGGTCAAGTCGATCAGCGCCGAGCTGCCCGCGGCCGTCCGCAAGAGCGGCAAGCTGGTGATCGGCCACGGCGCTCTGCCCTCCGGCTCCGCCCCGCTCGAGTTCGTGGGTGACGACCAGAAGACCCTCACCGGATCCGAGACCGACATCGGCCGACTGGTCGCCGCGGTCCTGGGTCTCGAGCCGCAGAGCGAGAACTTCACCTGGGACAATCTCTTCATCGGCGTCGACAGCGGCAAGGTGGACGTGGCCTTCTCCAACGTCACCGACACCGAGGAACGCAAGACGAAGTACGAGTTCGCCTCCTACCGGCAGGACAACCTCGCGTTCGAGGTGCTGAAGACCAGCAAGTGGAGGTTCGACGGCAACTACCGGAACCTGGCGGGCAAGACGGTCGAGGTCGGGTCGGGCACCAACCAGGAGCGCATCCTCCTCGAGTGGCAGAAGAAGTTGCAGAGCGAGGGCAAGACGCTCACCGTCAAGCACTACCCGGACAACAACGGCGTCTACCAGGCGCTCAACAGCGGCAGGATCGACGCGCACTTCGGCCCCAACCCGACCATCTCCTACCACGTCACCCAGACCGCGAAGACGCCCGCGCCCACGGCCAACGCGGGCACGTTCTCCGGCGCCGGCGCGTCGCTCCAGGGCCTGATCGCGGCCACCTCGAAAAAGGGCAGCGGTCTCGCCGAGCCGATCGCCGACGCGATCAACTACCTGATCGAGAACGGTCAGTACGCCCAGTGGCTGGCCGCCTGGAACCTCTCCAACGAGGCCGTCGCCAAGTCCGAGGTGAACCCGCCCGGACTGCCGCTCGACAACTCCTGACATGACGGTGGTACGGCATGGGGGACGCGGGTGTCCGGGCGAGGTCAGGACCGGCGCGAGGAACGCCGCGGTGATCGCGGACGCCGCCGGGCCCGTCGGCACGGCCCGGCCGCGGTGATCACTCCGGCGGACTCGTCCGCGTCCACCGGCAGCGGTCCGGCGCCGTTCGCCAGGAGCCGCCGGACGGCGATCGCCGGCGCTCTGACCGCCGCGTTCGGCGGCTTCGCGGGCTTCAACCTGCTGCTCGGCGCGATGCCCGCGTACGCCGTCCGCTCCGGCACCGGACCGTCCGGCGCCGGAGCGCTCACCGCCACCATGATGGCGGCCACCCTGGTGGTCCAGCCCATCACGCCATGGCTGTTCGCACGGCTCGGGCGGCGGTGCTCGCTCGCCCTGAGCGGTGCGCTGCTCGGACTGCCGTGCCTGGTGCTGCCTGCTGCCTCCACGCCGGCGGCCCTGACCGGTCTGACAGCGGTACGCGGGCTGGGCTTCGGCGTGTTCGTCGTCGCCGGTGTCACCCTCACCGCCGAACTGTTCCCGTCCGGCAGCCGGGGGAGGGCGATCGGCTGGTACGGCGCTGTGGTCGGTGTCGCCGGCGTCCTGGGCGCTCCGCTGGGCGTCGCCCTGGCCCGGCGGGAGGCGTACCCGCTCGTCTTCGCCCTGGCGGCGGGCACGGCCGCACTGGTCCTGGCCGGTTCCTTCGGCTTGCCCCGTGCCGCCCGGTCCGCCCGCCCTGCCGAACCCCGCTCCGGCCGTCCGCGGACCGTGCGCGGAACCTGGCGGTCGCTGCGCCCCATGACCGGCCCACTCCTGGTGGAGACGGCCTCCACCACGGCGTACGGCGTCCTGTTCACCTTCCTGCCGCTGACCGCGTCGGCCGCGCCCCGGGCGCTGCTGGCCGCGCAGGCCGCCGCCGTGCTCTCCCGGCTCGGCGTCGGATGGCTCATCGACCGCCACGGAGGCCGTCAGGTGCTGCTGCCCGCCGCTCTGGTCACGGCGCTCGGCACGGCTGCGGGCGCGGCCTCTGACGAGCCGGCACTTCTGCTGACCGGTGCCGCCCTGTTCGGGGCGGGCTTCGGCGCCGTCCAGAACGCCACCCTGGTCCTCGCCCTGCGGGCGGCCGGTGACCGTCCCGGCGGCCTCGGAGCGGCCGGGGCCGCGTGGAACATCGCCTTCGACGGCGGTACCGGAATCGGCTCGCTCGCGGGTGGCCCCCTGCTCGCCGTCGGCGGCCCGTGCGCCCTCTATCCGGCGACGGCGGCCGTCCTTGCCGTATTCCTCCTCCTGGACCTGCGCACAGCGCGCCGAACGGATTCGAGGAATTGCGGGTCGTCGGGGAATGAATGACAGGCCGCCGCTCATCGGCCACGCGCATTACCGAAAGCCCGCTACAACTACGCACCGCTGTTGTGGAGTTGCTAGTGTTGGGACATGCGGATCGGTGTGAACGTCCCCAACTTCGGCCCGGGTGCGAACCCGGACAACCTGGCCCGCTGGGCCAGAACCACGGAGGGTCTCGGTTACGACCTGCTGATGCTTTCCGACCATGTGGCGATCACGCCGGATGTCGCCAGACAATATCCCGCCCCATTTTACGAACCTGTCACAACTCTCGCCTGGCTGGCCGGAATCACCAGCAGGATCGGCCTGGGGACGACGGTTCTCATCACGCCCTACCGGCACCCTCTGCTGGTCGCCCGAATGGCCGCCAACCTGCAACAACTCAGCGGCGGACGGCTGATTCTCGGTGTCGGTGTCGGCTGGGCACGCGAAGAGTTCGAGGCGCTGGGCGTCCCGTTCGAACGCCGCGGGGCGCTGACCGACGAACACCTGCACACCATAAGGGCCGCATGGGAGAACGAAGCGGACTATGGCTGCGGACAGATTCCGATCTGGGTCGGCGGCAACAGTGACGCCGCAATTCGGAGGGCCGTACGTCTCGGTGCTCCGTGGCATCCGCTGAGGTTCACGATGCCTTGGTTCAGGGATGCCTTGGACCGCCTCAAGCACAGTGCTGCCGAGGCCGGCCGGCCGGTGCCGGAATTGGCGCCGCGCATCTATCTGAAGGTCACGCAAAAACCGATCGACGACCCCGACCGCCGGGCCGGCGAGGGCACCCTCGAGCAGATTCTCGAGGACATCGAGGAGTTGCGCCGCGCCGGTGCCGAGACCGTGCTCCTCGACCCTTATCACGGGGACCCGGACGAGACCCTGCGGCCCGAAGCGGCGTGGCAGGCACTGGCCACCCTGGCCGCGCACCGCCCGTAGCCGACACGATCCAAGAGACGGAGTGAACAGTGGCCCTCCACGACCACGACCTTCCCGAGAGCGGCAGCGACCGCGCCACCACCGTCGGCGAGACCGACCTGCCCTATCTGCGCCGCTGCATCGAGCTGGCGGCCGAGGCGGTGGAGGCCGGTGACTGGCCGTTCGGGTCCGTGCTCGTCGACGCGGACGGCAAGATCCTTGCCGAGGACCGCAACCGTGAGACCAGCACGGGCGATCCGACCCGGCATCCGGAATTCGAACTCGCCCGCTGGGCCGCGACCCGTCTGTCGGCCGAGGAACGGGCCACGGCGACCGTGTACACCTCGGGTGAGCACTGCCCGATGTGCGCGGCCGCACACGGGTGGGCCGGACTGGGCCGTATCGTGTACGCGAGCTCGTCCCAGCAGGCCCGGGACTGGAAGGCCGAGTGGGGTGTACCCATCACCTCGCCCCTGAGCCCGCTGTCCGTCCAGGACGTTCTGCCCGGTGCCGTGGTGGCGGGTCCGGTCGCTGAACTCGCGGAGCAGGTGCGTCAGTTGCAGTGGCGCTTCCGCAACGGCGACAGCGCGGGCGACTGACGGCGGCACGACCAGCGGCACGACCGGCGGAACACACGGCGGTGCGTACCGCGGCACGACCGGCGGAACGTACGACAGGGCCTGGCAGCGACATCGCTGCCAGGCCCCGCTCGTTGCCTCCGTGCGCGGCGTCAGACCATGAACTGGTCGTACTTCGCCATGTGCTCCTGCAGTTCCTCCAGGCTGGGGTTGCGCCCGTTGGCGGTCAGGCGCCCCAGGCCGCGGAAGTAGTCCTCGCGGTTGTAGATCGGGTAGAACATGATCAGCAGCGTGGCGTCCTCGTTGCCCCGGTTCGTGAAGCCGTGCGGCTCGCCCTTGGGGACGAAGGCGAACGCGCCGGGCTCACCCACCACCTTGCGGTCGCCGATGGTGAACTCGATCTCGCCCTTCACCACGTAGAACATCTCGGTGGACTGCTTGTGGACGTGCGGGGCGGCGCCACTCGCCTCGGGAGCCATGTGGTGCTCGAAGAAGCCGAACTCCCCGTCGGAGTCCGGCGTGGTCAGCTTGAGGTAGGTCCTCTTGGTGTCCCGGATGTTGACGAACTCGCCCTCACCGGCAGGAACATACAGCGGAACGGACATGTCTCTCCTCAGGTGGTGATCAACTCTGTTCGGCCGGGAGGCCGGTGGTGCGGGGTTCACGTGGCCTCGGCCAGGCTCGGGTCCGGCTGGGGTCTGCTGTCCGCCTGTGCCTGCGCCCAGCGGCCGATGACCGGCGCGGCGAGGCCGCAGACGGCGAACAGCGCGGCCAGGACGGCCCAGCCCGCGGTGCCGGTCGTGACGACCAGGCTGACCAGGACCGGGGCCGCGATCTGCTGGACGGCCACGCCGAGCCAGAAGACCGAGAGATAGACGCCTTCCTGGCCGGGCGCCGCGAGCAGGTAGGAGCCGCCCCAGCCGCCGGCGGACTGGAACAGTTCGCCGCCGGTCAGCGCGACCATGGCCAGCAGCAGCACGCCGACGGCCAGGACGACGGGCAGTTTCGGCGCCGCGACCAGCAGCAGGCAGCACAGTGCGAGGGAGATGCCGGCCCGTACCAGGGCGCGTGCGGCGCCGGCGATGGTGTCGGTGCCCCGGCTGGCCCGCACCTGCAGGGCGACCGCGAGCACGGTGTTGACCGCGACCAGCGGGGAGATCAGCGCCGAGGAGACGTCGGTGTGTTTGACGATCCACAGCGGGATGCCGATGCTCAGCAGGGTCATATGCATGGTGAGCACGGCGTTGACGCCGGTGAACGACAGGAACGATCCGTCCCGCAGCACACTGACGGAGAAGCGCCGGCGCAGGCTCTTCGCAGGCGCGCTGAGCACCGGCAGCCGAGCGGCCAGGCTCGCGAGCACGGCGAAGGAGGCGGCGTTGACCAGCAGGATCACGCTGTATCCCGCCCGGGTGTCGATCAGCAGGCCGATTCCGCCCAGCAGGGCGCCGACGGTGAAGCCGACGTTGCGCAGCGACCGCAGGACGGCGACCACCCTGACCCGGTCCTCGGTCGCCGTGGCCTGCCCGACCAGGGCCTGTTCCATCGGCGCGGCCGCCTTGTCGACCAGACCGAGCAGGCACACCACGGTCAGGAACTGCCACAGGTTCTGTACGAGCGGGTAGACGACGAAGCAGGCGCAGCGCCACAGGCTGACCCCGACGAGCACCTTCTTGGGGCCGATCCGGTCGGCGAGGACGCCGATCGGGATGGCGGTGCCCAGGGCGATGGCGGCGGACAGGGTCAGGCCGAGCCCGAGTGCGCCCTCCGACAGGTGGACCGACCTGGTGATGAAGGGTACGGAGACGGCGAGGAAGGCGCCGGTGCCGACCGCGTCGATCATCGCCATCACGGCCAGCCGTATGCCGACCGACCCTCCGGGCACGGACCCGCGCCATCCGCGGACGCGTTGCCACAGAACAGACATGTGTTTCCTCAATCGGTTGCGATGCGGATGGCGGCGTCGGCGTCCAGGACGCGCCGACGAGCGGAGTGCGCGTCGGGCCCCGTCGCGATGACGTG
Source organism: Streptomyces sp. NPDC104096 (assembly GCF_055584385.1). NCBI lineage: Bacteria > Bacillati > Actinomycetota > Actinomycetes > Kitasatosporales > Streptomycetaceae > Streptomyces > Streptomyces sp. NPDC104096. The sequence goes on along the minus strand of NZ_JBVJMD010000020.1, from coordinate 43,720 downwards.
CCCGGCGCGGTCCCAGGAGGACGCCCACGGCCGGACCTCCTGGCCGGCCTCCACATCCACCTCCGCGACCTGGACGCCGGGCAGCCGCTGCGCGGTGTCCACGCCGGAGACTTCGGTCACGGTGCCCGGCTCGGCGGCGAGGAACCGGATCGCGGAGGTCTGCCGCGCCGCTCGGGGAAGGTCGACGGGCCGGCCGGCCAGGAGGTCGATGAGGGTCAGCCTGATCCGGGTGCCGTAGGCCAGGTCGATGAGATCGATCAGGTAGTCGCCGGGGCAGCGGCCGGCGCATTCGACCAGCGTCGGCCCCGACTCGGTCAGGATCCACTCCGCGTGCAGGATGCCCGTCCGGAAGCCGGTCGCGGCGACGAGCGCCCGCATGGCCGTCCCGAACGCGCTCTGCGTGTCCGGGTCGAGCGGGGCGGGCAGCAGATGACCGAGTTCGACCGGGTACGGTCCCGGGACGACGGTCTTGGCCGTGACGTTCTCGAAGACGATCTCGCCCTGCCGGACCAGGGCCTCGACGCTGTACTCGGGACCGTGCAGACGTTCCTCGGCGAGGAAGCGCCACGCCAGCTGCCGGTCGGGCACCTGCTCGTACTCGGCCGCCGACGAGGTGCGTTCCCAGGCCCGGGCGGCGGTGGTGGCGTCGACCGAGTCGAGCAGCTGCACGCCGACGCTGGCCTGCCGGTTGGCGGGCTTGACCACGACCGGTCCGCCGCCGGCGAACTCGAGGATGTCGGCCGGGCCGTGCACCTCGCGCCAGCGCGGGTTGCGGACGCCGCCCGCGGCGGAGATCTTGCGCAGCCGGACCTTGTCCCGCAGCGCCTGCGCGGCCGCCTCGGTCGCTCCGGGCAGCCCGAGTTTCTCGGCCAGTGCGGCCGCGGCCGGCACCGCGTACTCCAGTCCCGGGACGACGGCGGCGACGGGGCGCGCGGCCGACAGTTCGGCCGCCAGGTCGAGGGCGCCGGCCGACTGCTGGTAGTCGGCCGGGACGATACGGTCCAGGCAGTCGAAGCGGGCCGCCGCGTCCTGGAGTTCGCGCTTGCGGATGATGTCGGGTTCCTCGATCACCACGACCGATCCGCTGGGGACGCTTCCGTCGATCGCGCGCAGGTAGGCGGCGTTGTAGCCGACGAACACCACCTGTGCGTCGGGGGTGGGGGTGGTCATGGCGACCTCCTGGTCGTGGGTGGGGGCCGACGCATGGTCGCTGCCTTTCTTCGGGGTGGGGGAGCGATGACCGGGGGCGCTCATACGGGTGTTCCGAGCACTCCGGTGCGGCCGTCAGCTCGTACGGGCGTGCCGTCGACGACGACCTCGACGGTGGCGAGCACCTGTGCGCAGCGGGCCCGCGCCTCCTCGGGTGTGGTGCCGAGGACGATGACGTGTCCGTGGCGGCTCTTGGAGTCGCGGACCGCCGGCACGGTGTCGCCCGGGCTCAGCCGCAGGTTCAGTTCGTCGACATGGGTGAGCCGGGCGGCCGCCTCCAGGCCGCGGATCTCGTCCACGCGGCCCGGCGGGAAGGCGAAGAACCGTACGATCGCCGTCGCCGTCGGCGAGACGGGCTCGGCGGGCCGGCCCGCGAGGGCGGCGAAGACGGCCTGCTCGATGTCGACTCCGGTGGCCAGCTCGACCAGACGAGGGATGCGGTCGCCGCCGAGCCGGGCCTGCGACTCGACGATGCGCGGGCCGCGCTCGGTCCAGATCACCTCGGTGTGCGCGGGGCCGAACCGGTAGTCGCACGCCGTGAGGAACCGTGTGGTGAGTTCCTCGACGGCCCGCCGCCGCTCCGAAGGCAGCGGGGCCGGATGGACGTGCCCCACCTCCACGAACAGCGGCGGCGGGCCCAGCAGTTTCTCGGTGATGCCGACGATCTGGTGGCGGCCGTCCCTGCTCAGCGTCTCCACGCTGTATTCGGGACCGCGCAGATACTCCTCGACCAGGAACGGGCCGTCGTAGCCGTACTCGTCGACGAGCGCGGTCCAGGCCGCCCGGTCCTGGGCCTGCCGCCACAGGAACACGCCCCGGCTCCCGGCGAGCGCGGACGGCTTGACGACGGCCGGGTAGCCGATGCGCTCGACGGCGTCCGGCACCTCCTGCCGGGTCGGTGCGGCCTCGAAGGACACCGGTGACAGCCCGCGCCGGGCGAGCAGGTCCCGCATGGCGTGCTTGTCGGCGAGCAGGCGGATCGCCGCGGCCGGGTTGAGTTCGGCGCGCAGGTCCTCGGCCGCCTCGTAGGCGGTGACCATCGTCTCCTCCCGGCCTATGTGGTAGATCACCGTCGCCCGGTGTTCTCGGGCCACCTCGTGCAGGGTGCGGCGCAGCAGTCGCGGATCCCGGAAGTCGGTGGTGACGAACAGGTCCGCCCGTGCGCGTACGTCGTCGAGGTACTCCGGCGTCTCCAGGCGGGGGTCCCAGATCGCGCCGACCCAGAACCCCTCGGCCTGTGCCTTGCTCACGAACTGGCGATACGGCATCACCATCAGCAGGCGGGGCCGGTCGTCGGTGGGGGAGGGCGTCGTCATCGGGCGCCGCCGTCGGGTGTGGTGCCGGCCGTCACCGGGTCCGCCTCGCGGCCGAGGAGGCTCAGATAGCGTTCGCCGGTGTCGGGCAGCAGGGTCACGATGCGACGGCCGCGGTACTCCGGCCGGGTGGCCAGGACGCCGGAGGCGTGGACGACGGCGCCGGCGGACACCCCGACGAGCAGGCCGACGCGCTGCGCGAGGCGGCGGGTGGTGTCGAGGGCGTCCGCGTCGGAGACCGCGATCACCTCGTCGATGAGGTTGCGTTCGGTGGTCGGGGCGATGAAGCCGCCGTTGAAGCCGGGGATGGTGTGCGTGCCGGGTTCGCCGCCGGACAGCAGGGGCGAGCCCGCCGGTTCGACCGCCACGATCCGGACCGCGGGGTGGCTCTCGCGCAGATAGCGTCCCGCGCCGCTGAGGGTGCCGCCGGTTCCCACTCCGCAGACGAACACGTCGATGCGCCCGTCGGCGTCGCTCCAGATCTCCGGGCCGGTCGTCTCGTAGTGCGCCCGGGTGTTGTCCGGGTTGTCGTGCTGGCAGCAGAACCACGATCCGGGTGTCCGGCGGTGGAGTTCGGCGGCCTTGTCGACGGCTGCCTGGTAGCCGCCGGTGTGCGGGGTGCGTACGACCTCGGCGCCGAGCGAGCGCAGGACGGCCACCCGCTCCGGGGTGGCGTTGTCCGGCAGCACGATGACGCAGCGGTAGCCGCGCGCGGCGGCGAGGGCGGCCAGCGAGATGCCGGTGTTGCCCGAGGTCGCCTCGATCACGGTGCCGTCGCCGGGCGTGAGCAGCCCCTGCTTCTCGGCGCCGCGCAGCATCGACAGCGCGGCCCGGTCCTTGCTGCTGGACCAGGGGTTGAACAGCTCCAGCTTCGCCAGTACCTCGGCGTCGGCCGGGGCACCGTCCACGATGCGGTCCACCGGCAGCCGCAGCAGCGGAGTTCCGCCGATCAGGTCGACCAGGGAGTCCGCGATCGGGCGCCGGGAGACCGGCTCGGTGCGGATGCGGATCTCCTGTGCGGCGGCCTCCGCGGTCCGCGCCGCGAGTTCGGCGCTCTCGGCCACCACGAGGACATGTCCGGCGCGGTCGCCATTGCGGCGCAACTCCCGTATCACGGAGCCTGGTCGAGGCTTGACGACGACCTCCTCGACGCCGGGCAGGGCGCCGGCCCGCTGTCGGCCGCTGACCGACACCACGCGGCCGGGGTGCGCGGTCAGGTAGCGGATGGCCGCGCCGCCGACCGGCCGCTCGGGCAGCACTCGGGCCGGCAGCGGTTGTCCGAGGTACTGCCGGGCCACCAGCTCCAGGGACTTGATGCCCAGAGCGCGGTCGACGAGGTGGGTGATCTTGCCGCCGGCCGGCCGCGGGTTGATCTCGATGAGCTTGGGCCCGGACTCGGTCACCTTGATCTCGACATGGGCCATGCCCAGGTCGAAGCCGACCGCGCGCAGCGCTTCCACGGCCAGGTCGCCGCAGGCGCGCACCACCGGCTCGGGCAGGCTGGAGGGGAAGGTGTGGGCCAGCTCGACGAAGTAACCCTGCCCGGTGAGCGACTTGTCGGTCACCCCGAACACCTCGTAGCGGTCCTTGTCGGCCAGCACCTCCACACTGACCTCGGGGCCGCTCAGGTACTCCTCGACCAGCAGCTCGTGGTAGCGGGCCTGGCCGCGGGTGTTCTCCACCCGGGACCGGATCAGAGCGACGTGCTCGGCGGCCTGCGCCGCGCTCTCCACCAGCCGGACGTCGGCGCTGCTGGTCTCGTCGGCCGGCTTGACCACACAGGGCAGGCCGATCTCCGCCGCGGCCGCCTCGGCCTCGGCCGGGGTCCGCACGGTCCGGAACGCCGGTATGGCCACGCCGAGTTCGGCGCAGCGGCGGCGCATCAGCGCCTTGTTGCGCGCGGTGGCGACGCCGTCGACGCTGACCGTGGGCAGTCCGAGGTGGACGGCCACCTGGGCGGCCACCACCACGTCGTACTCCGCCAGGGTCAGGAAGGCGTCGAAGGGATGCTCGGCCGCGGCCGCGTGCACCTGCGGCAGAAGCTCCTCGAAGAGGTTCGTCTCGCAGTGGACGATCTCGTCGACGTACGAGTCGAAGTAGGCGGGCCCGCCCGGTACGGCCAGGTACCGGTCCAGGTCGCGGGTGAAGAAGGTGACGCGGCAGTCGAGTTCCTTGATGATCTGCAGGCCTTCGAAGCCGGATCCGGAGAGGTTGCTCTCCACGACACCGACGTGAATCATCTGTGCCTCCGATGGCGTGCCGGTACGGTGGCCGGCTGGAACGACGGACGGTGGACGGGCGGCGCGGTCCGGCGGGCGGTCACCAGCAGCCGGAGGTGGCCAGCGCGCGCAGCAGCCGGTCGGCCTCCTCACGGTCCGCGGGTGACAGCGGTCGGTCGGCCTGCGCGCGGTCCACGGGTGACAGCGGCTGGACGATCTCGGCCGCGGGGGCCATGACGCGGGCGCCGGGCGGCACATCGCCCAGGACGAGCGAGCCCGCGCCGACCAGGGCGTCGTCGCCGACGGTGACCGGCCCCAGCACGATGGCGTTGGTGCCGAGGACCACCCGGTCGCCGACGACCGGGTGCCGGCGGGCACCGGGGTCGCGGCGCCCGTCCCGCCACCAGCCGACGGCGCCCAGGGTGACCTGGTGGAAGATGGTGACGTCCTCGCCGACCTGGGCCGTCTCCCCGATGACCACCGCGGCCCCGTGATCGATGAACACGCGTCGGCCCAGGGTGGCGCCCGGATGGATCTCGATGCCGCCGGTCACCGCGCGGGCCAGGTAGGCCAGGAGCCGGGCGAGCTGCCGGTGCCCGCGGGTGTACAGGGCGTGTGCCAGCCGGTGGGTCCACAGCGCGGGCAGCGCGGGATGCAGCAGCGCCTCCGCGCGGGTGCGGATCGACGGGTCCCGCTCGACGATCACGGAGAGGTCTTCCCTCGCCCTGGTGATCACCTTGCGCATGCGGTCCTCCGTGGAGTCATGTCCTGGTCCTTCGCTGGCACGTCGAACTCGTCCGTGGGTGTCAGTAGTTCGGGGATTTGACGAGGTTCCCGGCGCCGTTGGTGATCTCGGGTATGTAGACCCGTTCGGTCCAGACGTCCTGGGCCACCGGTTCGAGGGCGATCGACACCGCGCCTTCGTCGACGGAGAACGCGGTCCGTACCGCGCTGGTGATCGCGTCGACGAGAGCCGAGATCTGGTCGGCTTCGAGGTCGTTCGGGAAATGCTTGATGCTGACGTGGGGCACTCCGATGGCCTTTCTGGGGAGTCGTGCGGTCTGGAGGGAGGCGACGAGTTCGGCGATGCCGTTCGCGCGCAGAAGCTCGTAGTGATCGGCCTCGAGCCGGCGGACGGTGGGGGGAGTGGCCGACAGCGGGTGCCCGGAGTCGAGGAAGGAGTCCTGGTCACCGCGGGCCCGCAACACCGTGATCGGCGCCGCGACGCTGCGCTCGGCCAGTTCGTGGGGGGCGTACTCGAAGAGGAAGGTCTGGCGCACCACGGCGACGATCCTGCGCACCAGGTCACGCTCCAGGTGCTCGAACCGGCCGCAGACGAACGCGATGAAGGAGTCCTCGTCGTGGGTGGCGGCCAGACACGCGTCGACGGCCGACCGTTCGAGGTTCCCGGCGAACACCGAGTAGAGGATCGAGACGAAGGTGCGGTCGGTGAAGCCGACGGCGGCCTCGGCGGGCGTCTCGTCGCGGCCTTCCACGGGCGGCTTGCCCGGCGCGATCAGGATCAGCTCGTCGACCCGCTCGCCGGCGCGTTCCAGTCGATGGGCCGCCTCGAACGCCACCCGGGCCCCGAAGGAGTACCCCCACAGCGTGTACGGGCCGACCGGCTGGACCTGCCGGAGGAGCTCGATGTCCTTGGCGACCATCTCGTCGAACGTCGGATACGCGCTCTCGCCCGGGTTGATGCCGTGCGCCTGCACACCGAGGAACGGCCGCTCCAGCCCCAGCCTGCCGGCCAGCAGCCGCAGGCTCATCGGATAGCCGCCCAGCCCGGGCCAGCAGAACACCGGCCGCCCGCCGTCCCCGGCCCGCAGCCGCACGAGCCGGGGCAGCGCGGTCGCGGGCTCACGGTCGACGCGCCGGGCCAGCTCCGCGATGGTCGGCGAGTCGAACAGCACCTGCAACGGCAGGGAACTGCCGAGCTCCCGGTTGATCCGGCCGACCAGGTTGACCGCGGTCAGCGAATGGCCCCCGGCGGCGAAGAAGTTGTCCCGGATCGAGACCCGCTCCTGCCGCAGCACCGTGCGCCACAGCGCGGCGATGGCCTCTTCGGTGGGCGTACGCGGTGGGACGACGGGTGCCTCGCTGTCGTCCACGGCGGCCCTGTCCAGCTCGCGCAGCGCCTGGTGGTCGATCTTGCCGTTCGGGGTGAGCGGGAAGGAGTCCAGCACGGTGACCCGGTTGGGCACCATGTACGGAGGCAGGGCCGCGGCGAGGTGGTCCTTGACGATCTCGGCCGGCCCGCGCATATGGACGGAGTCCTCCTTCATCCCTTCGCTGAGCCGCTGTTCGGCACTGACGCGGCCGCCGACGGCGAAGTAGGACGCCGCGTCCCGGCCGTGGCCGCCGATGTGCGCGATGCGCCGGGCGGACGGCAGCGGGTTGCCGGTCTCGGAGCTGTAGCCGGAGGACATCAGCCCCAGGTGGCGGCCGTTCATCTGAAGCCGCTGGAGTTCCCGGCCGAGGTCGACGTACCGCTGCCAGGGCTGCGGCGCCCGGCCGATCATGCTGACCCCGAAGCTCGCGCGGTCGTACACCTCCTGGTTGATGGCGATGACGTCCCGCTTGCGGATCAACTCCTGCGACACCCGCACCAGTTCGCTGCCGTCAAAGCGGTACTGGCCGCCCGCCAGATCGGCGATCCGGTCGGGGTGGGCCTGCACATACAGGTCGACCGGGCTGCCGTCGGCAGGGGCGGCAGCCGTCTGCACCTCGTAGGTGGCCAGGTAGTAGTCCTCGCCGGGGCAGCGCAGCACGTCCTTGACCTCGGGCGCTCCCGGGCGGGCGCTGATGCGCAGCCCGTACCGGGGCAGGACGTGGTCGAACAGGCCGATCATGTGGCCGGCTTCGAACTGGAGGACTTCCTGGATGTTGTTGCGGTAGACCGGTTCGATGGCCGACCGGCGTCCGACGAAGTGGACGCGCAGCCTCGGCCGGCCGACCGGAGCGGGGCTGATCAGCACGAGCCGGTGGCTGACGGGGTGGTGGTAGTAGTAGCCCGGCTCCAGGCCCGCGACGCCGGACAGCTCCAGGTACAACTGGGTGGCGTACAGCGAACCGGGGGAGGCGTACCCGTACTTGGCCAGCAGCCGTTCGCCGCTGGGGAACTGTCCGAAGTAGCGCAGCAGGGAGCCGAGTTCGGACAGCGTCAGGGTGTCCGGGGTCCGGGCTGCGACCGGCGCCCGGGACGGGCGCGCGAGCAGTTCCAGGATGTCGGCCCGGGTGACCTCGCCCCCTTCGTAGAAGCGGTACGACTTGCGGGCGAACACCGTGCGCCGCTGCCGGGCCGTCGCCGAACGCCCGGGCAACTCGACGACGACCGCCGCCTCTTCCTCGCGGACACCCAGATTCGCCAACTGCGCCCTGAGCTGCAGCCTGCTCCGCTTCGACTGGTGGTGGGCGCCATGGTTGCCCTGGTCCATCAGCGCGGCCCGCCGGGGGTCGAGCTCGACGAAGGCGACGAGGTTGGCGCCGACTCGGGTGTCCTCCCGGACCAGGACGGCGGCGCGCTTGACCCAGTCGTGCTTCTCGACGGACACCTTGATCTCGTCCAGCTCGACCCGGAAACCGCGCAGTTTGACCTGGCTGTCGGTACGGCCGAGGAACTGGACGGTGCCGTCGTCGTTCCACCGGGCCAGGTCTCCGGTGCGGTACAGGCGAGCGGAATCGGGCCCGGTGGAGAAGGGGTTGGAGATGAATCGTTCGGCGGTCAGCTCGGGATTGTTCAGGTACCCGCGGGCGAGCTGGGGTCCCGCGATGTGCAGTTCACCCGACGCGCCAGGTGCCACCGGCCGGCGTGCGGCATCGAGGATGTGGAAGCTCATGCCGTGCACGGGCCGGCCGATGGAGATGTGGTCGGGCCCGCGGTGGACGGTGGCGCGGTCCACGGGGTGGGCCGACGCGTTGATCGTGCACTCGCTCGGGCCGTACAGGTTGACCAGTTCCAAGTCCGGCAGCGCGTCGAGCAGTTCGATCGCCAGGGTCCTGGTGAGCGCCTCGCCGCCGCTGAACACGTGGGTGAGCGAGGTGCAGTCGGACAGGCGTCCGGTGTCGACCAGTGCCTGGAGAAGCGTCGGCACACCCTGAAGGGTGGTGACCTCGTTCGCGACGATCAGATCGATGAGCCCGCCGGGATCGGCGTAGCGGCCCGGTTCGCTCACCACCACGCTGCTGCCGCAGGCCGGCGCGAGGACCTCCCACTGGGCGGCGTCGAAACTCAGCGGTGTCTTCTGCAGCACCGTCCTGCGTTCGTCCAGTCCCTGTTCGTCGGCCAGCCAGCGCATCTGACCGACGATGCTGTGGTGTTCGATGCCGATGCCTTTGGGGTTGCCGGTGCTCCCCGAGGTGTAGATGACGTAGGCGAGATCGTGGCCGTGCGTGGCTGCCGCGGAGGGGTACGGGAACTCGAATCCCTTGCCCGGTAAGGCTTTTGCGGGAGCCTGAGTCTGCGCGACCGTGACGATCCGCGTTCCCGGTGGCGTCATCGCGGCCAGTCGGGAAGCCAAGGACTCCTCCGTCAGGATGACCTCGGTCCTCGAGTCCGCGATCATGTAGCGGATACGTTCGTCCGGGTACTCCGGCGACAGCGGCAGGTACGGGGCACCCGAGTGCAGGACACCCCAGACGCTCACCACGAGGTCGACGGACGGCTCCACGAAGATGCCGACCGGTACGTCCGCCGGCACACCCAGTCGCCGCAGGTGGCCGGCCACGTTCATGCTGCGCTCACTGAGCTGCTGAAACGTCAGCCGCTGCGTGCCGCAGGCGACAGCCGTCCGGTCGGGCCGGACGGCGGTGGCCGCGCGCAGCATGTCGGACAGGGAAAATTCCTCGGACCCCGTTAGTTTCGCCATCATCCTTCGAACCTAGAATTCGTCAAGTTGAGTCGACGCGCGTAACCGGCCGGCGAAAACAGGCATGAGAAAAGCGCGATCGATGATGGGCTTCATCAAAGCTGGAATCAGCTGGAAGACCTGTGTCGTGTCTGCGGTCAGCCGCTGGAAGACGTGCCGAAACCGTACGGTTCCAGGCCGGCGCCCAGCGCCTTTCCGGACATCGGACCCGTGGGTTCTGCGCTCGCTCAAAGGACCTTGCCGACATGCCTTCTACGCCTCCCCCGAATCCGTCCGTACGGCTGCGACGACCCTGCACCTTCCCCCCCGGGGGGCGCTGCTCTGATCAGAACAAGTCAATCGTCTGCGTGGCGAATCGGAACGTACACGACGGAGATGACCGACGCGACATCGAGAAATGGGGCGGTTGGTCCACTTTCTTGATGTTTGCACCCGCCGCGCTCTCGGCCATCCCTGTCCGTCTGATGCGTTGCGAGATGCAAATAGAGGGACTCAATTCCGTTTGTCTGCTATGGGCGTGTCGCTGATGGGGAGGGGGGCGCTCCTCGTTCCGCCGCTATCGCGGCAGCCTGATTCGAGGGGGATGAAGGGAATCGGCCAGACGCCTCGCGGGAAGCATGCACGTTTCCGGCCGTCTGCGGCAGTGAATGCGCCTTGCAACTAGTTCTGGGCGGCTGCCGACCGGCGGCGGATGGGCCGTAAAAGAGCGTTCACGAAGCTGCAACGGAAAGCGGTACCGGATTACTTGGCACCGCTTCACCCGGAGGATTCGGTGTATCTGCGGGGCCTGGAGCGCAGCGCTGGAAGCCCGGCCGGCGATGGCCGTCGCCCCGACGTCCGGCGCCACTGCCGGCCAGGCCGCCGAGGGTCTGGCCGCCCCGCACCGCGGCTCGAGCTGCCTGCCGCTCATGTCAACGCCGTTGCCGCTCAACAGGATTGCCCGGGTACCCCGGGGGCGCACCGCCGCTGTGCGGTTGGCGTACGGTCAATGCATTGCATTCGTACGAGCGTCGGCTGCGCGAGCCGGGGGAGGACGGTACCGGGGATGAGTACGGGCGAGGATGACTGGACAGCACACGCAATGTGCCGCACCGCTGAACCCGACGAACTCTTCGTCGAAGGAGCAGCACAGAACAAGGCGAAGGCGGTCTGCAGCGGTTGCCCGGTACGCACCGAGTGCCTTGCTCATGCCCTGGACAACCGTATCGAGCACGGCGTCTGGGGAGGAATGACGGAACGCGAGAGGCGCAGCCTCCTGCGGAGACGTCCGACCGTGACATCCTGGCGGGGCCTGCTCGAGGCCGCACGCGCGGAACACAGGCGCAACAGCGGACAGGGCGACACCGAACGCCCGCTCGAGACCGGATAGTTGTCGGCATCCGTTTGTCGACCGGCGGGCTTGATCGGTCGAACAGGAACCCTGTTCGACCGATCAAGCCGGCAGACGGGGAGAAGGTCTCGCCTCGCGGCGCCCGGTCAAGCGGACGCGAAGGCTTCCTCGGGGGCGTCGTCGAGGACGAACCCGTTGTCGAGCCGGACACGGACCGTGACGCGGAGCATCTGTCGCTGGTAGGCGACCCACTGCTCTTCCAAGGCCCCTACCTGCTCCTCCAGTTGCCCTCTGCTCGCCGGCGGCATCTGGTGGCCGAAGTCGTCGAGGAGCGACTTGAGGCGCAGGTACTCACGGACCTCCTGGCTCTGCTGCCGGTGATGCTCGACCACGCGCTCGACAGTGCCCTCGACGCCTGCTGCCAGGGCCGCGGAAGCGGCGAAAGCACCCGTCTCCTCCGGAAGCTCCCCATCCGGGGTCGCCGACCCGGCCAAGCGCAGATCCATCGCCAGCCGCACCCGTTGGCCCACGTTCAGTGTCATCGATCCATCGTCTTCCTCGTCGGTCACCGGCGATCCGGTACACGTGGCGTCGACAGGCGTACCGGAGAGGACGAGATCATCCCACCCTCAACGGGATGATCTCCCAGCCCACCCGCGATGTCGCGCACAGCCGGCGCCTTCACCTGGTTGCCCGACAGCATCCTGCGGCTCGGCTCGGCTCGGCTGCGGTGGCGAGTGCCGCTGCCGGATGTCGCGCGGTCCATGGACGGTGACGTCCCAGCAAGAGCGCCCCACCGGCTCCACCACCGCCACTCCACGCACCGGTCGGGCTCCAGCACGGCCGGGCCCGAGGCGATCAGATCCTGTCCCTCGTTGATCAGGTCGCCAGTGACCGGGCCCAGCCGGGAGGACAGCCGGTACAGGGCGGTCAGGGTGCCGACGATGACGACCAGGGTGTGCATCACGCCGGTGACGGCCCGGCACAGCAGGAGGCCGACGGCCACTCGTCGGTCCAGGCGCCGGGCAAGGGCCGGCGAGCGGCGCACCGGTTGCGGCAGACGCCGGGCCATGTCGCGCATCCTGATGGAGCGGCCGACTGCCTCGCGGCTGTCGGTCAGGTCGACGTACCGCATCTGCGGCTCGGGAGCGGGCGCGGGCGAAGTGCCGCCCGGCGAGGCTGCCGCAAGGGGGCAGGGATGGGACGCATGGCGTGTCCTCCGTCTGGGCGTCGGTGTGGCACTGATGGTCCAAAAGCGCAGCCGACCTGGTCCCGTCACGGCCCGCTCGGAGGGCATTCGGTGAACGGGAGTCCCATTGTCGGGGGCGGGGCGCTGGGGCTCAGGGCGGTCGCGACCCAAACTCGTTCGATCGAGGCGGTTCCCTTCCCCGGGGGATTGCGGACAGCGCGGACCGGCCGCCGCGGAAGTACGCGGCGGCCGTGCGTCGGGTGTTCGGAGCAGGACCGTAGGTAGGGGGCGGCCGGCATTGAACTCGGGTCAGTCGTGCACGACTCGGCGACGGCGTGGGTGAACGGGGCGCCACGGTGGGGGCGGCGGCCCGCTTCGGGCTCGCCCTCGTCAGGCCGTCGGGACGGACCTCGACGTGTCGGCCGCGTCGCGCCGTACGGTGAAGACCTGCTGCGGAGCGATCGACGTGCCGTCGCCGACGACGTAGGACGGCGCCACCACCAGAGTGACGGCGAGTTCGTGCTCGTGGCCCATGGCCGAACCCACGAACTGCTGCTGCCGCTTCGCGTCGAACCGGTCGTCGGGTACGTCGAAGACCCAGCGCTGGCTGCGCCCGAGATGCCGCGCCTCGCTCCTGATCAGACGAGCCTGCTCGCACAGCTCCGACAGCTCGCGACGGTCGACGGTCAGTCGGTGGCGAGTCAGTACGTCGGTGAGGCGCGTCGGTTCCGGCTCGGCTTCCCCGAACAGCATCAGGCAGATGTCCGCGACCACTCGGGCCTGCTCGTACGGGCTGAGGTGGACACCCGACGACTGCAGTGCCAGCGGCATGACGTGCTGCTGGACGAAGTCGCCGTAGCGCTTGCCCAGGTCGTGGTGACCGAATTCGTCCTCCGTGAGCCGGCCGGGGTGGGTGGCCGCCGCGATACCGCCCGCGATGTTCGTGAACCGCTGGTCGATGTCGGCGAAGGCCCGCTGGAGTTCGGAAACGGTTGCGGCGCAGTCCTCGAGGTCGCTCTCCAGCCGCGTGATCCGCTCGCGGGCGGAGGCCAGTTCCACCAGCTGCTGCGCGACCGTGTCGCCGAGCCTGCGCTTCTCCCGGTTCAACATGTCGTTGCGACGGGCCAGTTCGTCGACGCTACCGGTGAGTTTCTCCAGGCCGTGCGCGACCTGGAGTGCCCAGTCGTCCAGCACCACCAACGTCAGCTTGCCGTCGGGACCAGGGACCCGTACCGCTTCCAATGCTGTTTTCCTTTCTCCGCCCAGCCCGAAGAACCTCAATATCCGCATCACCAGGTCGGCTTCCACTTGATCTCGGCAGTGGCGTTCTCGCCGGACTCCGTGTTCTTCGCCTCCACGCGGACCCGCGACTCACCGAAGAACATCTTGACCTCGACCTCCCGCTTGTCCCTGGGCAGATGCATCGACTTCTCCAGGCTGATCGACAGCGATGCCATGTGGTCCACTCCCGCCTGGGTGGTGTATTCCGGCGCGGTGTCCCGAGTGGAGTAGATCTCGATGTTCAGCCCGGTCTGTTCCGAGCTGACCGGGATATAGGTGCGCCGCTCGTAGGAGTCGGTGTCGACCGGATCCCCGTTGCACACGAACACGTCGAACCGGTCGGCGCACAGGACCCTTCCGTCCTCGTCCGTGAAGCGCTTGGCCTTCGGATCGGCCTTCTCCCGGAAGGCCATCGAGGTCGCCACACCGTAGGTGAGCGGTGCCCTTCTGGCCCGGATGACGGAGGGGTCGTACGCGAAATGGGTGGCGCCGGCCATCACGGCCGCCGATGGCCGCGGGGGGATGTGCAACCGCATCCTCTGTTCGGTGAAGTGAGCGGAGAGGCGTTCCTGGAGATACGGGGACTCGGCGAACCCGCCCACGAGAATGGCGATTTCCCCACCGTCGGAGCCGCCGTTCGTCCGCATCCGCGCCGTCTGTTCCCGGACCTCGTCGACGACGCTCGCGACGACCTTCTCGAAGACATCGCGGACTTCCTCGGCGGAGATGACGATGGCCGTGACCACACCGCCCTGCCGCTCCTCGAAACGGGCCAGCGCCGGAGGGTCCTGGGAGACCAGCGCGTACATCTGCGCCGTCAGGGGCAGCATGAGGGGTTTGGCGCCCGTCACCGTCACCGCCCGCTTGAGCCCCTCCCATTTCCGCACGAGCTCGTACAGGTCCGTGGCGTGGTGCTCGGAGACCTTGTCGATGAACGACGGGCCGAAGCGGTCACACAGGACCTCGGTCACGAAGTAGCGGTTGAGGTAGTTCGATCCGGCCTTGCTTCCGTTGGCCGTGGCCAGTTGGCTGAGTTTGCGGCCGTTCTCCACCCGGTAGGAGGTGATGTCGATGGTCCCGCCTCCCGCGTCGACCACCATGAAGATCTGTCCGGGGCGCTGGAGTGCCTGCTCGCCCTTGACGATGCAGTACAGGGCGGCCGCCTCGGGCTCCAGCGACAGGATCAGACGCTCCCTGTCGTCGGGCAGCCCCGCCTGGCAGGCCGTCTGGTACATCAGGTCGGCGGTGTAACTGTCCCAGATGGCGGGGACGGTGACACACCACCGGATGTCGTCCTCCTTGTAGATACCGCCCCGTTCGATGAGGGCGACGGCCTTGCGGTAGACCTGTCGCAGGCACATCCGGATCAGGTCCTGCACGTCGTCGGCGGTCTCGGAGACCACACCGTCCCCACCGCCGATACGCGCCCTGCCCCCGTGGCTCAGATTCCGCTGGAGCGCCATCTTGTAGCCGCTGACATAGCGGCGGCCGGTTGCGGAGCCCTCGGTGTGCCAGATCTCCTCCGCCGCGTAACCCCACTCCTCCAGGTTCCCGTCCCGGTCCAGCAGCAGGGCGGAGAGGTTCTTGGCGTACGCGAGTTCCTGGGACCACTGGTCGAAGAAGAACACCTCGCGCTGGGTCATGTCACGGTTGATCTCGTTCACCACGGCCCATGCGAAACCTGTCCCGTGGGTGCCGAAGTCGATCGCCGCCACCACCCGGTGCTTGCCGCTCATCACAGGTCCCCCCAGCCGAATCGGTGCAGCAGCGCCTGCTCGCGCAGTTCGTCCAGTGCCGTGGCGAAGAGCCGCTTCGCCTCGGGGTCGGCCCTCTGCTCGACGAGATGGACCAGTCTGCTGAGCAGATCGGCCAGTTCCGGATCCCGGGCGCCCTTGGCCGTCGTGCCGCCCAGGAGGGCGAGACTCGACCGCAGCACGTCGACGGCCCGCGCCTCGTGTCCTCCCTCCGCCAGCACCACGGCCTGGGTCAGCCTGGCCCGCTCCGGACTGACGATGCCTCGCTCGGCGCACACCTCGTACAGTGCGGCGCTGTTCGCGGCCAGCACGCGGCGGTCGGAGTCCCGGTCGGCGGGCAGCAGGTTGTGCAGCCGTGGCGGGCGGCCGCTCTTGAGGATGTGGAACCACTCGGCGTGGGCGCCCGCGGTCAGGGTGACGAGTTCGGCGATGTGGTCCTCGAAGGCGAGTCGCTCCAGCGCCGACGGCTTTTCCCCGGCCTCGGCGCCCGGAAGCAGCATCGGCGGGAAGTGGGTGTCGACGACCCTCGTCCCGCTGGTGTCCCCGAGGTTCCACGCGGACAGCGAGAGCCACAGGCGGGTGTTCGCCTGCACCTGGCCCTGGACCAGGATCACGGGCAGGTCGTGGAGCGTGGTCCGGATCGTCTGCACATCGGCGTCGGGCCAGATCAGCGGACGGGTCACCAGCCCGGCGTAGGGCTCGGCGTCGAGAGACCAGGCGGAGGTGAGCCAGGCCTGCCGGATGCCCAGCGTCGAACCGGGTTCCGCCGTGCCGTTGCGCTGCCCGGAGTCCTCGTAGTGGAACGGGGCGATGATCAGCACCGGCCGGTTGCCGCCGCCCGTCTTCTCCAGGACCTTCTCGCGCACCTTCTCGATGTCTTCCGCGAAGGGGCTGTTCGCCTGCTCGCGGGCCAGGCGCTGAAGCTCCCGCTGGGTGTTCACCTGTAGCTGTGACTGGACCACAGCGAGTTGCCGGGCACGGTCGAAGGCCAGGTCCGCCTCCTCGATGCGCAGCTTGGTCAGATAGAGGTCCCGCTCCAGGGAGCGTCGGTGTGCCGTGGTCGCCTCCTGGGCGCGGGTGCCGGCGAGGATGCGGTCCCGCTCCAGGGTGTGTTCATGTGCGATCCGGGCGTCCTGTTCGTGGCGCGCGGCCATTTCCTGGTCCCGGTGCAGTGCGCGCTCGTAGGCGGTGTCCGCCTCCTGCCTCCGGTCCTCCCTGAGCGCGCGGTCCCTGGCGAGGAGATTCTTGTGAGAACGTCGCGCCTCTTTCTCGCGTACTTCGGCGAGGAATTCCTGTTGTTCCTGGAACGATCCGTCGCGCTTGCTCTTGTACCAGTTCAACACGTGGCCGGCGGCCTGCCCCAGGGCGAGAACACCCAGGACACCGGCGGATATGGGATCCATTTCGGCCTCACCCGCCGATCTCGGTGCTCAAGGGGCCACCCCGGAATGGTTGCAGTACCAGCAGGGCTCGTCGGTCTGGGAGGAGATCCAACGCGACTGTCCGAGGCCTCCGCAGTGAGGGCAGTCCCCGGCGCCGAAGTGGACCTGGGAGGCGTGGGGGTCCTGGTGGTCGTGGGGGTCGTACGGCGTGTGCTCGTAGGGGGAGGCCTGCGCCGGGTGGAAGCCGTCGCCCTGCGCCGGCGGATCGCCGGTGGGGGAGGGCGCGAGGTCGGAGGGTTGATCGAGGCCGTCGAGGGACGTGGGATCGTGCTGCGGGAGATCGAAATGCGTCGGATCGAGGAATGAGGAAAAATCCCCCATGCCGCCCCCAAGGGGAATAGATCTTCAAGCGGACTCGTACGATATACCCGTGCAAGTCCTCGGGGGAATACGGCTCGAATGTTCGACCGCCGAAAATAGGCGACGGATTTATCTTCCGTCACATTGATTACCGGAAGAAATCCAGAGGGCCCGGGGCATCGGCCTGGGCTGCCGCGTCTGTGAACGCCTCGCCGTCCGACTGTCCCCGGCGGGGCGTACCGCCGCTCGGCCGGCCCCTGTGGATCGACCGGAACACCAGCACCTCCGCTCCCTGCCCCGTGACCGATCGCACGATCTGACCGTACGACGGACTTGATAGCCTCAGCGGGCCAGTCGAGCCACACCCGAGGCCAGGGAATCCGGTGCGAATCCGGAACTGACGCGCAGCGGTGAGGGGGACGGGCGGGGCACGACGCCACTGGGAGACCGGGAAGGCGCCCCGACCGGACGAACCCGAGTCCGAAGACCTGCTGGCACCTTCGCGCCCCCGCGCGGAGGGACGTCCGTAGGCCAGGCTCCGCGTACGAGCCCCGACCCCAGAGGCTTGCCCGTGCTCCGTACCCCCGCACTTCTCCGCACCCCGGCGCTCCTCCTCGCGTCCGCGCTGCTGCTCACCGCCTGCGGCTCCGCCGGCGACGACGCGAAAGCCGAGAAGACCTCCGCCGCCGGCTACCCGGTGACCCTCGACAACTGCGGCCACCAGGTCACCCTGAAGGCGGCGCCGAAGCGAGCCGTCTCCCTCAACCAGGGCACCACCGAGATCCTGCTCTCCCTCGGTCTCGCCGACCGCATGGCCGGTACGGCGACCTGGACCGACCCGGTCATGAAGGACCTGGCGAAGGCCGACGCGTCCGTGCCGCGCCTCGCCGACAACAACCCCTCCTTCGAGAAGGTCCTGGACGCCGAACCCGACTTCGTGACCGCCTCGTTCGTCTCCACCCTCGGCAAGGGCGGGGTCGCCACCCGCGAGCAGTTCGAGAAGCTGGGCGTGCCCACGTACGTCTCGCCGTCCGACTGCTCGGCGGGCAAGGACAACGGCAGCGGCGGTGACGGATCGCGCAGCGAACCGCTCACCCTCGACGCCGTCCACGGGGAGATCCGCGACCTGGCACGCGCGTTCGGCGTCGAGGAGCGCGGCGAGAAGCTCGTCGCCTCGCTCGGACAGCGGGTGAGCACGGCCACCGCCGGACTGCACGCCTCGGACGTCTCCCTCATGTACTGGTTCGCCAACTCCCAGTCGCCCTACCTCGCGGGCTGCTGCGGCGCGCCCGGCGTCATCACCCGCGCGGTCGGCGCGAAGAACGCCTTCGCCGACACCCACGACGAATGGCCCCAGATCAACTGGGAGACGGTCGCCGACCGCGACCCCGACGTCATCGTGATCGGCGACCTGACCCGCAAGCAGCAGACCGCCGAGACCGCCGCGGCCAAGATCCGCTTCCTGGAGTCCAACCCCGCCACCCGCAGTCTGACCGCCGTGAAGAAGAAGCGGTACGTCCTGCTGAGCGGGCAGGCGATGAACCCGACCATCCGCACGATCGAGGGGATCGAGCAGGTCGCAGCCGGTCTGCGTGCCTTCGGGTTCGCCAGGTGAGGGCCCGCTCCCTGCTGTTGACGGGCGGAGGACTGATCGCGCTGCTCGTGTCGATCGCCGTGGCCGTGACGATCGGCCCCGCCGACATCTCCACCGGCGACGTCTGGGCGTCCGTCGCGGCCCATCTCGGCCTCGGCGAAGGCACGTCGACGCCGCTGCGCGACGGCATCGTATGGAACCTGCGGATGCCGCGCACCCTGCTGGCCGCCGTGTGCGGAGCGGGACTCGCCGTGTGCGGCGCGGTCATGCAGTCGCTGCTGCGCAACCCCCTCGCCGACCCCTTCGTGCTCGGGGTCTCCTCCGGCGCGTCCACCGGAGCGGTCGCCGTGGTCGTGCTCGGCGTGGGCGGGGGAGCGGTGTCCCTGTCGGCCGGCGCCTTCCTCGGCGCGCTGCTCTCCTTCGCCCTGGTGCTCCTGCTCAGCCACACCCTCGGCCCCAGCGCCGACCGGGTGGTGCTGTCCGGGGTCGCGGCCATGCAGCTGTTCTCCGCGCTGACCTCCTTCGTCGTCCTCACCTCGGCGGACGCCGAGACCACCCGGGGCGTGCTCTTCTGGCTGCTCGGCTCGCTCACGGGCGCCGACTGGGGACAGGTGCTGCTCTGCACCGTCGTCCTGGCAGTGATCCTCGTCGTCTGCCTCGGGCACGCCCGTACGCTGGACGCGTTCGCCTTCGGCGACGAGGCCGCCGCCGGACTCGGAGTCCGCGTCGCCCGCACCCGCCTGGTCCTGCTCTGCGCGACCGCGCTGCTCATCGCCGCCCTGGTCAGCTGCGCCGGCGCGATCGGCTTCGTCGGCCTGGTCCTCCCGCACGCCACCCGAGCCCTCACCGGCTCCGGGCACACCCGTGTGCTGCCCGTCGCCGCGCTGACCGGGGCCGTCTTCCTGGTGTGGGTGGACACCCTCGCCCGTACCGTCCTCGACCCCCAGGAGGTCCCGGTGGGCGTGGTGACGTCCCTGATCGGCGTACCGGCCTTCGTCGCCGTCCTCTACCGCGGACGGAGCAGGACATGACCAGCCTGCACGCGGACCGCGTCGTACGACGCATCGGCGACAAGGTCGTCGTCGACGGCGTCACCCTCGCCCTGTGCCCCGGCGAAACCATCGGCCTGCTCGGCCCCAACGGATCGGGCAAGTCGACGCTGTTGAGACTGCTGGCCGGGACCCTCACCCCCACCGCCGGAGTCGTGACCCTGGACGGGCGCCCGCTCGCCGAGGTCGGCCGCCGCGCCACCGCCCGCCGAGTCGCCACCGTCGAACAACACGCCGACACCCAGACCGAGCTCACCGTCCGCGAGGTCGTCGCGCTGGGCCGTGTCCCGCACCGCCGCGCCTGGACACCCCCGACCACGGCCGACCGTGAAGCCGTCACCGAGGCCCTGCGGCACACCGGACTGACCGACCGGGCCGGTCAGTCCTGGCACACCCTCTCCGGCGGCGAACGCCAGCGCACCCAGATCGCCCGCGCGCTCGCCCAGGAACCCCGAGAACTCCTCCTCGACGAACCCACCAACCACCTCGACATCCAGCACCAGCTCGACCTGCTGGAACTCGTCGCGAGCCTGCCGGTCACCACCGTGATCGCCCTGCACGACCTCAACCTCGCCGCGATGTACTGCGACCGCCTGCTCGTCCTGCGCGACGGCCGCGCGGTCACGCAGGGCACCCCGGTCGCGGTCCTGACGCCCGACCTCATCGAACGGGTCTACGGCGTCCGCACCGAGGTCACCCACGACCCCGGCCACCCCGTGATCCGCTACCTGCGCCCGGTCACCCCGGACGGATCCCGCCCGACGAGGAGTGTGACGAGCGATGCCTCGACCGCGCCATGAACCAGCCGACCCGGCGCCCACCTCCGCCGACCCGGCACCGTGCCGCGTCGTCGTCTGCCGGGACTGCTGCTGCGGAACCCCGAAAATCACCGGCGTGGACCACGACCGCCAACTCGCGCGCCTGACCGAGCAGGTGCCCGTACGCGTCTCGGACTGCCTCGGCGTGTGCGAACACGCCAACGTGTTCGTCGTCCAGCCCTCCGCCGCCGCACGTGCCGCAGGAGCCCGCCCGGTCTGGCTCGGCCTCGTCAACGACCCCGACGCCACCGAGGACATCGCCACCTGGATCCAGGCCGGCGGCCCCGGCATCGCCCCCTGCTCCGACATTCTCGACCTCTACGTCTTCACCCCGCCCCGCAGGACGGCAACTTCCTGATGACCGCCGTCTCGATCGGCGTCAGCCCGCGTCAGCGGTCCGCTCGGCCAGCAGCCCTTCGAGTGCGACGGTGTCGAGGATCCGGACGCCGATGCCCGCGAGTTCCGTCAGGGCCGAGTCCGTCACCCGAGAGACCGCGTCCCGCACCAGCGCGACCCGGAAGTCCCGCTCCGACGCCTGCACGATGCTGGCCCGCGGGCAGTTGGGCAGGTTGCACCCGGCGAACACCAGCGTGTCCACACCGAGTTCACGCAGCAGCTCCTCCAGGCAGGTGCGATAGAAGGCACCCCAGCGCGGCTTGAACACCGCATGGTCGTACGGCCCCAACCGCTGCGGCCTGCCGGACAGCAGCAGCGCCGGGTCCAGGGCGGGCGCGTCCTCGGGCAGAAGCCCGTCGGCCGGCTCGCTGCCCGGCGAGCCGGGCGTGGCGATCCGCACCCCGGACTCCAGCAGCCCGCGCCGCACCAGATCGGCGTTGCCCCCGCCCTCCTCGTACAGGCGCACCACGTGCACCACGGGCCGCCCGGCGGCGCGGAAGGCGGACACGGTCCGCCGCAGCGCGGGCAGGATCTCCGTGGTCCCCGGCACCCCGTACGGGGCTTCCGAGAGGAAGTCGCGCTGCACATCGATCGTGATGAGCGCGGAGGTCGCGAAGTGCGGTGCGGTGTACGGCTCTTGGGACCCCGCATCTGGTGACGTCATGGTGCGACCCTATGCGGCCGACCGCGGCGCGACCGCCGAGAAATCGTGCTGCGGTCGGGGGACTTGGAATCGAGGGCACGCTCAACAGCCTTCTGGGCGGAGGGAACTTCACTTCGTCGCCCTGGGCGCTGCCGCTGCCCGGCGCCGTGGGGCCGTTGTCAGAGGCGGCGGCTACGTTGCAGCTCAGCACGTGGACGAGCGGCAGCGGGGAGTGGCAATGGTGGTCGAGGTGGGGTACGCGCAGGGGTGGGACCTGGAGGCCCGCCGGCCCTGGCGGCCGATATCGGTGGGGGAGGCTCGCGAGCGCGATGCCGCCGGGCTTCCGTACGTGGTGGTGCACCGGGCGGCGGGCCGGGAGGCTCCCTTGGAAGTCCGGCTCGTTTCCTGGCGGGACCGCTATGTCGGGCTGTGGGTCTACGACGCCCAGGGCCGCCGTACCTACGACCTGGACATGCGGCTGCTGGACGACCCGGCCCGGCTGCTGCGCCGGTGCGTCGTCCGCTGGAGCTACACCGACCCGGAGATGGCGGAATTCGACGAGACGTGTCCGCGTGTCACCGTGGAGCTCTTCCCGGACGGGCGAGGCCTGCGGACGGAGGAACCCCGGGGCGAGCGCGGGGGTTCGCACGTCACGCTGCCCGGGGTCCGCGACCACGAGCGATGGATGGACCGGCCCGCCTTCGGCGCATGGCCGCTGTTCTCGGCCCGGGTCCACGGGCTCACCCAGCCGCCGGTCTTCGAGATCACCGAGGCCACCGACGACAGCAGCGGGCTCGAGCCGGTCACCTGCTGGCGTCCGCCCCGCCCCGCGCAGCCCGGGCCGATCACCGAGCTGTTCCGGCCCGGTGTGCGTGTGACCGACGGCCACCACCCCGAGATGACGGTCGTGGAACCGCGCCGGATCGGCGTGCTGCGCGTGCCCAGCGGACTGCTCGCCGTCTCCGGCCCGGACATCGACGACGGCGACGGGCCGCACCTCACGGTCGCCGTCCCGCCAGGGGAGTACGTACTGGAGGAGGCACAGGCCCGCCACACCTACCACTGCGAGTGGGAGGGGAGCCGGGTCACGCGCACGGCCACCACAGCCGTCCGTGTGCTGGTGAGCGACATCCCCGCCGCCACCTGGGAGATGGCCCTCCGGCCCGACGACGACCCCCGCCTGCTCCTGGAGGACGGGATCTCCGGCTTCGACACCGACGGCGCCACAGGCTGCTTCGCCGACGCCGGGGCGTGGGAGCCGCTTCTCGCGCTCTTCGAGAAGGGGCTGATCCAAGGAGACCCGAACCTGGACCCGAACGTGTACGAGGACATCGACGACTCCATGTACATACTGCGCACCAGGGACCGGGCCTCCGGCGGCGAGCTGGTGGCCTTCGCGACGACGGCGGACGGCACCTATCCCGTCTGGGTCGGCCGTTCCGAGGCCGGCGAGGTGGTCGGGGTGGTGGTGCTGGTGGAGGGGATGCCCGAGCTGCTCCCGGAGAGCGCGGCTACCGCTGTTGCCTGAGGGGTCGAAGGCGGGTTCCTGGGACCCGCCTGCCCCCTGTACCGCCGTGCGGCAGGTACGCCGTCAGCCGGAAAAATCCGTCCCCGCCCACTCCGCCGGTGTACGAGCGGTGGTCTTGCGGAAGTGGCCGTCACGCCGTGTCGAGGCGCGGATAGGCTGCGGACATGGACACCGCGCTGCTCATCATCGACCTGCAGAGCGCCTTGGTAACAGGGGCCCACGACGCCGGGGCATGCCTGAGCCGCGTCGCCGGACTGGCCGAGCGTGCCCGCGCCGCCGGCGCATCCGTCCTCTACCTGCGCCAGCGGGTCGACCTCCCCGGTGTGCCGGCGCAGCTGCTGGACATCCATCCGGCGGTGACCCCGCAACCGGACGACATCGTGCTGGACAAGGACAGCGCCGACTCCTTCCTGGGCACGCCGCTCGACGGGCTCCTGCGTGAACACGGCGTCCGCCGCGTGGTCGTCACCGGCTTCGCCACCGAGTACTGCGTCGACTCCACCAGCCGTAGCGCGCTCTCGCACGGCTACGACCTCGTCCTCGTCGCCGACGGCCACACGACCCCGCAGCGCCCCGCCGACAGTCCGCTGCCGAGCGCGGCCCAGGTGATCGTCCACCACAACGCGCTCTTCGCGACCATCGCCTACGCCGACCGCGTGATCAAGGTACTCCCGGCCGTGGAGGTGGACTTCGCGGCCGAGGCGATCGCCGGATAGAACCGCGCAGCGGGCCTGCACGAACCCTGGGGTTGTGGCTCCGTCAACGACGCCTGCTTTCACCGTGATTCCCTGCTGTGCGCCGCTCTGTCCGGTGCGCTGGTGGCAGCGTTCGCCCTGTCATCGCCTGGGCGTCAGCTCGTGCTGGGTGGTGTGCTCTCGTCAGCGTCGAGCCGGTGGTCCGCCCAGATGTAGCTTTCGGGAAGCAGGTCGCGGACGGGGACCGCCCGAAGACCGTCGTTCGTCGCGACGATGACCTTCAGGTCTGGGAAGTAGTCAAGCAGGACCTGGCGGCAACGGCCGCACGGGGGCACGACGCCCCGGTCGCGGTCACCCACGGCGACGATGGCGTCCAGTTCGTAGACGCCCTGAGCGGCAGCAGCGCCGATCAGGACCAGCTCCGCGCAGGGGCCTCCGGTGAAGTGGTAGGCGTTCACCGCGGTGACGATCCGGCCGTCCCGGGTGCGGGCCGCAGCCGCCATGGTGTGGTTGTCGCCCCGGCAGCGTGTGGCCGCGACGTGCGCCGCTGCCTGGATCAGTTCGTCGTCGACATGGTCGGTCTGTACGGTCATCTTCTCTGCCTCCATGCGGTTTCAGGTGACGTCGGCGCCGACGACCAGGAGTTGCGCCGGAGTATCGCCAAAAACTTCAAGGAGATCCACTTCGGACGGCGGTAACCGCGTCATGGGCCCGTGCGGCGCCGCCATCACCGACATCGACTACCTGGATCTGGACTTCAGGAGCGCACTGCTGGACTTGCCGGTCGAGTGCCGTCTCGCGCTCGTCGCGGCTCGCCGTCTCGGACATGTCGTGAAGCCCAGGGAGTGAGCGCAACGGCTGACGACCTCTCAGAACTGCACCGTTCCGACGAGTTCGCACGGCAGCGCCGGCCGGCTGCTGACCGCGGACTGCACCTGGGACCAGTCCGGCCGTACCGCTACGGCAGGCAGGAGTGCTGCGTTGATAGGTTGACCGGATGGAGTGTGCGGTGGGCGACGTGTCGGTGCACCACGTGGAGTACGGCGAAGGCAGGCCGGTGCTGGTGCTGCACGGAGCGGGGGTCGACCACCGCGAGGCCGTGGCCTGCTTCGAGCCGGCTCTGGGTGCGCGTGACGGTTGCCGGCGAATCTATCCTGACCTCCCCGGAATGGGGCGTACGCCGGCACCTGCGTCTCTGCGCAGCGCCGACGACGTTCTCGACGTGCTGCTCGGCTTCGCCGATGAGGTCTCAGGGGCAGACGACGTCCTTGTCGTCGGCCACTCGGCCGGTGCCTACTACGCCCAAGGGATTGCAGTTCGACGCCCAGACCGGGTCGCCGGGCTGGCCCTCGTCTGTCCGCTGCTCACAGGGGCCCGCGATATCCCGGCGCATCAGGCGCTGGTCGCGGCAGACGATTTGGGCAGTGAGGAGTTCCGCCGCTATTTCGTGGTGCAATCGCCGGCGATGCTCGACCGCTACGAGCGGTTCGTCGCCCCGGCGATCCCCCTCGTCGACCGGGCCGCCATGGAGCGGATCGGTGAGCGATGGGAACTCGAAGAGACGGAGGGGCCGGCCTACCAGGGTCCGACACTCGTCGTGGCCGGCAGGCAGGACTCCGTCGTCGGGTACGTGGCGGCCGCGGACCTGCTCGACCACTACCCGCGGGCCACCCTGGCAGTGCTGGACGGCGCCGGTCACGCGCTTCCACACGAGCAGCCGAACGTCCTGGCGGGACTGATTGACGACTGGCTGGCCAGGGCGGCCCTGCCGGCCGACTGCGCATGAGGGCGATCACGCCGAAGTGCATCGTTCATCCGGATGACTGACGGGCCTGCTCCAGGTTCGACTGGTGGGGGCCGGAGAGCCAGTCCTGATCAAGACGTGAGTCGACCGGTTCCGCTGCTCGCCGCAGCGCGTCGATGTACGCGTGATCGGCGGCGAGGCGCGCCGCCACCTCGGCACCCTTCGCAACGGCGCCGTGGCCGGGGACCACGACGTCGACCTGCCTGGCGGCCTTTTCCAGCCGGTCGAGCGCGGTCTCGTAGGCTCCCACCTGATCGCCCTGGCGAACGTCGAGGAGCGGGATCAGGACATCGGAGAGCATGTCGCCGGCCAGCAGGACGCCCCGGTCCGCGAGGAGGACGGCGGCATGGCCGACGGCGTGCGCCTGATGCTCGATGATCTCGCCCGGCACGGGTCCGCCGTCCGTGGGCAGCGGGGTGACGAGCGCGACCAGGTCGAGGGGGATGCCGGAGGCGCTCTCCGCCGCCATCGCCTGCGCGCGCTCCCGTGCTTGGCCGGCCAGGTGCGCGGCGGCGGGAGTGGCGTAGCGCGGCACCTCGCCGAACCGGGCATGCCACAGCAGGTGGTCCCAGTGGGGATGGGTGCAGAACCCGGCCACCACCGGAATGCCGAGCCGTTCCACGTCATCGGCGAGCCGGCTCAACTCGGAGCCGTCGATGCCGGGATCGATCAGGATCAACCCCTCCTCGGCGCGCACCACGACGGAATTGGTCCAGACCCACTCGCTCTGCCGGACCCAGACGCCGTCGGCCACCTGATTCAGCCCGTCCATCTCGACTCCCGTCGTTGGTTGCGTTGCTGAGACTGCGATCCGCGGCCAAACTCATCGCTTTCGTATGACGACGGTCGTGTAATTCCCCCACTGCACCGACCGGCGGGTGTCCGGCATCCTCCTCGCGACGACCCCCGCTCCTCGTCCACGGCACCGAGTGGTTCGCCCGCCACCGGCGCACGCCGATCAGAGTCGGAGACCGGCCCTCGGTACGACCGTCAGCGAGGTCCGAGTCCTGTGCGTCCGTCGAGGAGTTCGCGGACGATGTCCAGATGGCCGGCGTGACGCGCGGTCTCCTCGATCATGTGCAGGACGATCCCGCGAAGGTCGGTGACTTCGTCCCCCAGCGGACCGGGGTGACGGCCCCGCGGAGGTGCCGACAGCGGCGTGCGGGCGATCACAGCGTCGGAGCGCCGGCACTGTTCGTCGTAGAAGGCGAAAACCGTCTCCGGCGATCGGGGCGTCGTCAACGCGGCATGGTCGTCGGGCCAGTCCAACGGCTCGACCGCCCCGGTGACGACCTCCTGGAACCAGTGCCGCTCCGCATGCCCCAGGTGTTCTATGAGCCCCAGAGGGGTCCAGCCGGAGGGCAGGACCGACGTGGTCAGAGCTTGCGTGCCGAGACCATCGACAATGGCCAGCACACTGGCTCGCTGCGCCGCGAGGAACGCCGACAGAGCCCTTTTCTCGATGCCGTCTGTGTCCATGTGCTCATGCTTCCAGCAGCCACTGACAACCGGTGCCGTGCGCGCGCCCGTGGCAGGGCCGCAGGCGGGTGTCGGCCCGCGTCCACCCGGACCGCCGCGGTGTGCCGTTGCTGCCGTCGCCCTCATCGGCCTGCGCGCCGACCTGCTTGCCGTTTGTGGGCGGGCCCTGCGGTGCCCGGCCGCTTCTTCGGTGCGGCCGGGCACCGCTCGCTGCCGCGAGCGCACCTCGGTTCAGTAGGCGACGAGGCCCCGGACCTGTGAAGTGTTGAAGACGAGCCAGAACTTGGTGCCGTCCTTCACGTCCGTGGCCGCGAGCCCCCAGGTGTTGGCATAGACGGTGCGCATGCTGTTGCAGTAATAGCCGCCGCTCGACGGCTCGAAGCAGGTCTGAACCTTCACCGTCGTGGTGATCTTCACGTTGATGTCGTTGCAGTACGACGTGGTGTACCGGTAGTTGGGGTCACTTGCGGGCCAGTGCCAGTTGTCGTCGGTGCCGGTGATGGTCTTGGCGCTGTCGTAACAGGATGTGGCCGCGGAGGCCGGTGACGCGGGGGCGAGGAGAAGCACCCCCGCCACGGCGGAGGCCGCCGCGGTGACCGCGATCATCTTTCGTCTGTTCATGATTTTCCCCCTGTCGATGTACGCACGCGGTCTCTCCGCGCCGGGAATCTGCACGCGCCCAGCGTCGCGGGGCGGAGTGCGGGCCACAACGCTGTCCAATCCTGATGCGAAAGGCCTGCTCGCATGGGAGGCGCGGCGGATCAGCGCATGCCGGAGCGCACGTCGGGGGTGCCGTTGTGCTCCAGCAGACGTAGTCCCAGGGTGGTCGTGGTGTACAAGGTGCGTGGTCCGTCCGGCACCGAGGTCGCCAGCCCGGCCTCGCAGAGCACGTTCAGGTGGTAGCTGGTGATGCTGACCGACTTGCCGGCACGACGGGCCAGTTCCCCGCACGAGTCACCGGCGGCCGCCGCCCGCAGCACGGCTGCCCGGGTGGCGCCCAGCAGGGCGGCGAGGGCGTCGCGGTCGGTGCTCTCCTGCGGAGTGCCCCACCACTGAGGAGTGTGGTGGACCGGGTAGACCACGACAGGGGGCAGCTCCGGGTCGATCCAGGTGACGGGCAGGCGCCAGCAGAACGCGGAGGGGACCAGCAGGAGCCCGCGGCCGTCGAGACGCACGTCTCGATCTTGCGGATAGTCGGCTTCCAGCACCGGATCCTGCCAGCGCAGACAGGGCCGGAGGCTGTCGAGCACGGCGGGGACACCTCCCCGCATGAACGCCCGGGCCCGCAGCGCCTGGTCGGCGGCCACCAGGGCCTCGACGCGGGGCCAGTACGGCCCGAGCACGTGTGTGTAGTAGCCGTCCAGGGCCTGGCCGAGCAGGGCCAGACCCTCACGCTCGCCCCGGACGAGCGGACCCGCCCATCGGGGCAAGGGGCCCAATGCGGTGAGTTCGCGCGTCAGACGGTCCCGCGGTGTCGACAGGACGGCGTCCAAGCCGGCCTCGATGCCGTGCTGGGCGGCGAGGGGGGTGAGCAGATCCGGGAAGTCACCCTTCGGGGGTGCGAGGGTGCGGACCAGGCCTCCGAGCCAGGGCGGGAGGGTCCGTATCCGGGCGCGGGCATCGACGCGCCATCGGTCGAACACCGCACGGCCCTCGCGGTTGCCGAGCAGGTTCGCGCTCAGTACCAGTTCCCATAACGGATCCGGTTGGGCTGCGACACGGGTCCTGCCGAGATCGGCGGCGGTGAAGTGAAATCGCAGCACACCCACGCGGTTCCCCCTTGGTCGACATTGCGCGGAGCCTCACCCGTCTACGGTGAGACCGACTCTCGACCCGTGACAATCGCTTGGCGGGCAATTGCGGCGGGCGACGGGGATCGGCCCGGGGCGGGGGCGTTGCCGCCCGTGTCACTGATCCCGGTGCGGAGCCCTCCGGGAGACGCACCGCGGGCGCCCTTCGGCGAAGCGAGGGCGCCCTGCCGTGTTCCGGTCGCTACGGCCGCGGCGTCGGGGCGTTCGCGGCCTCGACGGCTTCGACCAGCGAGGCGAGCTCCGGGTTCTTCCCCGCCTCGTCGAGCGCCTCCCGCAGGGCCGCGTCGTTGGTCGGGCGGGCCTGTTGGAGGAGTTCCAGGCCGGAGGCGGTGACGTCGGTGTAGATGCCGCGGCGGTCGGTGGGGCACAGGTACCGGGACAGCAGGCCCCGGTCCTCCAGTCGGGAGACGAGGCGGGTGGTGGCGCTCTGGCTGAGTACGACCGCGTCGGCGACCTGCTTCATCTGCAGGTGTCCGCCCTCGCCGTCGTGCTGACGGCTGAGTACGTCGAGGAGTGAGTACTCGCGGACGCTGAGGTCGTGTCCGGACTGGAGCGCGCGCTCGATACGCGTCTCGATCTTGCCGTGCAGGAGGGAGAGCGCGCCCCATCCGCTGGCGAGGGCGGTGAGGGCGGGGTCTGTGGCGGTCATCAGTCCGTATCTCCTTCCGGGGGACAGGTTCCAGGATAGGCGCGGAAAAAATTACCGGCCAGGGCTGATAGGGGGCGAGCGCAAGTATCCCTCCTGCTGTCCCGCCGGGCCCCGCCGGAGCTGTCACCTGCACCGGGGTGCGGGGTGCGGGGTGCGGGGTGCGGGGTGCGGGGTGCGGGGTGCGCGCCCCCTCTGAGACCCCGGTCATACCGCACGAGGGTTAGCTGCGCTTGCACTTATAGCGCGTCTGCAACTATTGTCTGAGCGTCTAAAGAGCTCGCTCAAGCAACTGTTGGAAGGCCGAGCCCATGCCTCTCGCACTCCTAGCCCTGGCCATCGGCGCCTTCGGAATCGGCACCACCGAATTCGTGATCATGGGGCTGCTGCCCGACATAGCCGCCACCTACGGCATCTCCATTCCCACGGCGGGCCTGCTGGTCACGGGCTACGCGCTCGGCGTCGTCGTCGGCGCGCCGCTGCTGACGGTGCTCGGCAACAAGGTGAGCCGCAAGCGGATGCTCATGCTGCTGATGGGCCTGTTCGTGCTCGGCAACATACTGTCCGCACTCGCCCCCAGCTTCGGGATGATGCTGGCCGGCCGTGTGATCACCTCGCTCGCCCACGGCTCGTTCTTCGGCCTCGGATCCGTCGTCGCCGCCGACCTCGTCGCCCCGGACAAGAAGGCCGGCGCCATCGCCACCATGTTCACCGGCCTGACGGTCGCCAACATCGTGGGCGTGCCGCTGGGCACCCTCGTCGGGCAGGCGGTCGGCTGGCGCACCACCTTCGCGATCGTCGCCGCGCTCGGCGTGATCGGACTGCTCGGCATCGTCAAGCTCGTACCCGCGACGCCCCGCCCCGAGGGCGCCCACCTGCGCCGGGAACTCACCGCCTTCCGCAACCCGCAGGTCCTGCTCGCCATGGCGATGACCGTGCTCGGTTTCGGCGGTGTCTTCGCCGCGATCACCTACATCGCGCCGATGATGACCCATGTCGCCGGTTACTCCGACGGTTCCGTCACCTGGCTCCTGGTCCTCTTCGGCATCGGCATGTTCCTCGGCAACCTGCTGGGCGGCCGGTTCGCCGACCGGGCCCTGATGCCCATGCTGTACGTCACGCTCGGCGGGCTCGCGGTCGTGCTGGCACTGTTCACGGTGTTCGCGCACGACAAGATCCTCGCCGCGCTCGCCGTCCTGCTCGTCGGTGCGCTCGGCTTCGCCACCGTGCCGCCGCTGCAGAAGCGGGTGCTCGACCAGGCGCACGGCGCGCCGACGCTGGCCTCCGCCGTCAACATCGGCGCCTTCAACCTGGGCAACGCGCTGGCCGCCTGGCTCGGCGGACTCGTGATCGCCGCCGGCTTCGGCTACACGTCCCCGAACTGGGTCGGCGCCGTCCTCGCCGCCGCCGCGCTGGGCCTGGCCCTGTGGTCCGCGGCCCTGGAGCGCCGTGCGCCCTCGGCCGGCCCGGCCGCCGCCGACGTCCCGGCCCGTACTCCCGTACACCACTGACCTCCCAGACCGCCGTCCCCATCCACTGCCGCACATCACCAAGGAGAAGCGCCATGAGCACCACCGCCCCTGCCACCGTCGTCCCGCTGACGACCGCCGACGCCGAGATCCTGATCACCGCCGCCCGCCGTGCCGCCGAGGCGGCAGGGGTCGCCGTCAGCGTCACGGTCCTGGACGCCGGTGGCCACCTGCTCGCCTTCCGCCGCGACGACCGGGCGGTCCTGATCTCCGGCGAGACCAGCACCCGCAAGGCGTACACGGCGCTCCAGCTCGACGCCCCGACCGCCGACCTGGTCGACCTGGTCAAGCCCGACGGGCCCTTCCACTCCCTGCCGACCGCGCTCGACCGGCCGCTGCTGTTCATCGCCGGTGGCATCCCCGTACACCGCGACGGCCGGCTCGTCGGTGCCATCGGCGTCGGCGGAGGCGCGCCCGAGCAGGACCACGCCTTCGCCGCCGGCGCACTCGAGGAGCTCGCCCGATGACCCGCACCCCGCAGGAGGTCTTCGCCGACCACGGCACCCGCCTCGGCACCGGCAACCTCGACCTGATCAGCCGCAATTACACCGAGGACGCGGTCTTCGTGACTCCCGACGGCGTGCTGACCGGCCGCCGGGGCGTCCGGGAGGGCATCGGCCGGCTGCTGGCCGACCTGCCCGATGCCGAGTGGCAGCTCACCCCCCGCTTCGCCGCGGACGTCCTGTTCCTGGAGTGGTCCGCGACCAGCAGTACCCACCAGGTCACCGACGGCGTCGACACCTTCGTCTTCCGCGACGGCCTCATCAGCGCCCAGACCGTCCGCTACACCCTCACCCCGCGCACCCCGTGAAGGAAGATCCGCACACCATGGCCCCCGCCACCATCCCCACCGTGACGCTGAACAACGGCGTCGAGATCCCGCAGCTCGGCTTCGGCGTCTTCCAGGTCCCCGACGACGCGACCGCCGCCGCCGTCACCGCCGCCCTCGAAACCGGCTACCGCAGCATCGACACCGCAGCCGTCTACGGCAACGAAGCCGGTGTCGGCCGCGCGCTGGCCGCCTCCGGGCTGCCCCGCGACGAGCTGTTCGTCACCACGAAGCTGTGGAACGCCGACCAGGGGTACGACGCCACCCTCCGCGCCTTCGACGCGAGCCTCGCCAAGCTCGGCCTCGACCACGTGGACCTCTACCTGATCCACTGGCCGACGCCCGCCCGAGACCTGTACCGGGAATCCTGGCGCGCCCTCGAGCGGCTCGCCGGGGAGGGGCGTATCCGCGCGGCCGGCGTCTCCAACTTCCAGCCCGGCCACCTGCTGCGGCTGATGGGCGACTCCACGCTGATCCCGGCCGTCAACCAGATCGAGCTGCACCCCGGCCTGCAGCAGGCCGGACTGCGCACCTTCCACGCCGAGCACGGAATCGCGACCGAGGCGTGGAGTCCGCTGGCCCAGGGCGCCGTCCTCGACGACCGCTCCGTCGGCGACCTGGCCGCCCGCCACGGCAAGTCCCCCGCCCAGGTCGTCCTGCGCTGGCACCTCCAGCTGGGCAACATCGTCATCCCCAAGTCGGTGACCCCGGCCCGGATCCGCGAGAACTTCGACGTCTTCGACTTCGCCCTCACGGACGAGGAGATGCGCGCCGTGGCCGCGCTCGACCGCGGCCTGCGCACCGGCCCGCACCCCGACGAGCTCAACTGAGCCGTCGTACATCCCCTCCCCGCGGGGCTCCGCTCCGGGCAGACGCCCGGAGCGGAGCCCCGTTCTGCGTCCGCCCCTTCGGGGTGAAGCGCCGCACGAGCTTGCGGAGGACGTGCTGCCGCTTTTCCCGAGGCGCCGACACGCCCAGCAAACAGCCATCGCTTGCAATTGCCCGCGTATGCAAGTATTGTTTTCGCATGTAAGGCGTGTGTGCAAGCGAATGCGGGTTCACGCCCGCGCTGCACCGCGACACCCCCACACGTACAAGCAAAGGCACTGTCATGTCGCTCAAGAAGATCCTCCCCGGCCGCCTCGGCTTCGGCACCGCCCCGCTCGGCAACATGTTCCGCGCGATCCCCGACGACGAGGCCCGCGCCACCGTCGAAGCGGCCTGGGACCACGGCATCCGCTTCTACGACACCGCCCCCTTCTACGGCGCCGGCCTCGCCGAGACCCGCCTCGGCGAGGTCCTGTCGGCCAAGCCCCGCGACTCCTACGTCCTGTCCACCAAGGTCGGCCGGGTCATCCTCGACGAGCACGAGAGTGCCGCCCGCGATCTCGGCGAGAAGGGCGGCCTGTTCGAGCACGGCAACCCGAACAAGATCGTCCACGAATGGACCGCCGAGGCCACCGAGCGCTCCGTCGAGGACAGCCTCAGGCGCCTGGGCACCGACCGCCTCGACATCGTCTGGGTCCACGACATCGCCCAGGACTTCCACGGCGACCTGTGGCTCCAGAAGTTCGAGGAAGCCCGCACCGGCGCCTTCCGCGTCCTGTCCCGGCTGCGCGACGAGGGCGTCATCAAGGCCTGGGGCCTCGGCGTCAACCGCACCGAGCCCATCGAGCTGACCCTCGCCCTCGACGAGCCCCGCCCCGACGGCTTCCTGCTCGCCGGCCGCTACACCCTCCTCGACCACGACCACGCCCTCCAGCGCCTGCTGCCCATGGCCCAGGAACAGGGCGTCGACATGGTCGTCGGCGGTCCCTACAGCTCCGGCATCCTGGCCGGCGGCACCCACTTCGAGTACCAGCAGGCGCCGGCCGAGATCGTCGAGCGGGTCGGCAGGCTGAAGGCCCTGGCCGAGAAGCACGGCGTGAGCATCAAGGCCGCCGCCCTGCAGTTCTCCCTCGCCCACCCGGCGGCCGCCGCCGTCATTCCCGGCGCCACCCGCCCCAGCCGCATCGCCGAGGACACCGCGGCCCTGGACGAGAGGGTCCCGGCCGCGTTCTGGACCGACCTGCGCGCCGCCGGCCTCGTCAGCGCCGCCGCCCCGCTCCCGAACAACGCCTGACCCCGCCCCCCGAGCTCCGCTCCCCAGGAAAGAAGACCATGGCCTCCACCTCCGTCTCCCGCGTCGTCCCCGCCTCCCCCCATCGGGTCTGGGATCTCATCGGCGGCTTCGACGCCCTCCCCGACTGGCTCCCCTACATCACCGAGAGCACCGCGCTCGAAGGCGGCCGGGTCCGCCGTCTGACCAACCCGGACGGCGACGCCATCGTCGAGCGTCTGGTCGCCTTCGACGAGGCCGCGCGTCACTACAGCTACGCCATCCTCGAGGCGCCGTTCCCGGTCACGGGTTACCTCTCCACCCTCCGCGTCCACCCGGTCGCCGGCCGGGACGACGTCGCCGAGGTCCAGTGGTCCGGCCGCTTCACCCCCGACGGCATCACGGACGCCGAGGCCGAGGACCTGTTCGCGGGCATCTACCGTGACGGCCTCGACGCCCTCCACCAGGCACTGTCCGCCTGACCCGAGGCCGCCCCGCCCACAGCCGCGGCGTCGGCGAACCGCACGGCCCGGACACGCGACACGCGTGCCCGGGCCGCGATCCGTCCGAACCGGCTTGCCGGGGCGATCGCCGAGTACGGCGAGGACGGCTCAATGCCCGTCGGTGATCACCTGGTTGGCCGGAATCCAGTACCCGGCGAGTTCCGCCGAGGTGATCCGCACCATCGACCGGCCGTTCACGACCGCCCGGCGGTCGAACTGGAGCGTGTGCGGCGCGGAGTACTTCAGGGTCTTGAGCGTCCCCGCCACGCCGTTGGTGCCGAAGTCGACCGCCTCGGCGGACGCGTTCGCCGCGACCGTGAGCGTGCGCGGCACCTTGTAGGTGACGCCGACGTGCTCACCGCGCAGGAACGCCTTCGGGTAGGACTCCCCGATCCAGTAGCCCTTGTACGCTCCGGCACTGATCCGGTACCAGACGCCCGCGCCCTGGATGCGTCGACGCATGTCGGTCGGTGCCTGGGTGGCCCGGGTGAAGGTGACCTTCTTGGTGCTGAGGATCTTGTCCGCCTTGGCCTTCAGCCAGCTGCCGTCGGGCTTGGTGTCCGGCTTGTACAGGGTGTGCGTGCCGGCGGCTATGGCGATCACCGAGCCGGACTTCACGCCCGGCGGGACGTCCTCGATCAGCATGTCCAGCTGGTGGGCGAAGACCGAGCTGTTCGTCTGCCAGTTCAGCTGCTGCCAGAGCGTGATGTGGTGGTGGTGATAGGTGTTCGCCGGAATCCGGTGCGTCTGGCAGTAGTACGAGAACCAGCGCGGGTTGCGCAGCAGGGTGAAGTACCGGGCGATCGTCGTGCAGCCGCCGTCGTACAGCTGGGCGGCGAGCTCGTTCCCGGTCAGCTGGTGGTAGTCCCAGACGCCGAACAGGGCGAAGATCATGCCGTTGTAGGTGTAGTCGCCGGTGCCGGCCGTCTTGAACGGGTACTCCTG
Organism: Streptomyces sp. NPDC104096; assembly: GCF_055584385.1. Lineage (NCBI taxonomy): Bacteria > Bacillati > Actinomycetota > Actinomycetes > Kitasatosporales > Streptomycetaceae > Streptomyces > Streptomyces sp. NPDC104096. The sequence goes on along the minus strand of NZ_JBVJMD010000020.1, from coordinate 8,445 downwards.
GATCCACAGGTAGCCCGCCCTGTCCTTGTTCACCACCCAAGGGTTGTTGTTGTCGGCGCGCAGCAGCGAGGCGAAGGCGCCGTCGGCGGCCGTCCGGTACAGGGCCCGCTCGTCCTCGCCGAGCCCGTCCTCCAGAGCGGCGAGCTGGGCGAAGAGGCTGATCGCCTCGCCCTGGGCCATGCCGGAGTACCACGGCGCCTTGTAGACGACACCGCTGTGCTCGGCGTGGGTGAAGTCGAACGGGTACGGGAAGTACCAGGCGCCGCGGGTCTCGACCCGCTTGGCGATCAGCCGGTCGGCCTGGGCCCTGGCGCGATCGAGGAACACGGCCTTGCGGGTCGGGTCGGTCTCGACGCGGTAGCTGGCGATGCAGCCCAGACCGAACTGGATCTGACCCACGGGGTGGTCGTAGGACTTCCCGTCGGCCGTGAACTTCATGTACACGCCGTCGGCGTTCAGGTGGTAGTCCCCCGACGAGAGGTTCGCGCCGGCCCAGGTCGTGGGCCGGTTTCGCCACGGACGCATGGCCTCCGGCAGATCGGGGACGATCTGGTAGCCGGCCTTCTGGAACTCGAACGGCAGGGTGGTCGGGACGTCCGTCTCGGTCGGCGCGCCGACCGCGTACGGCATCCGGAGGCCTGCGCTCGGCGCGCTGACGGTGCCGCCCTCCAGCGGGTCCGGCAGCTCCGGCACGGGTATGGACTCCCCGCCCGACCCGGACGGCAGGCTCAGCGCGATCGACCGCGGCATGTTGGCGAACGGGTCGACGGGCGCGGGCGACTCGAAGACTCCGGTCGCCATCGCGGTGACGGCCCCGCCCCCCGCGACCGCCACCCCCGCGGCGCCGCCACCGGCCAGCCGGATGAACCGTCTCCGGCCGATTTCGGCACGTCTCTTGCCAGCCATGACTCTGGACCCCCCCAGGAGTGTTGATCAGCGGCGATGGATGAACGGTGCTGATCAGCGATGTGGGGAGCCTATGTGAACTCAGTGAGTTTCTGTGATGGTCCGGAAGGGTTCAACTGATATGAGCGAAGTGAGGGTTGCGACATATCGGGGTGTCACGGGACGCATCCTCGACGCCGGAGAGCGGCCGTGTCGAAAATGTGATCTCGCCACGGGGGTTGTCGCGGCCGCGTCACTGGTGACGCTCGGCAGGCCTGCGGTGTGGGGCTCCGCAGGGCACGGTGCCCCACATCGCAGGAGGCGCCTCCTGCGGCGGGCGACGACGGCGCCGAGGTCCTGGCGCCGCGCCCCGCCGCCCTCGCTGCCGTCGTCGAAGAGCCAGGCGAGGCTAGGAGGTGATCAGCGTCTGCGCTGTCTGCGTGGTGAGGGTTCCGGTGGCCGCGTCGAAGATACGTGCCGCGCTCGCCCCGTCGGAGGAGACGCCGCGCAGGTCCGGGGTGCCGTCGCCGTTGAGGTCGGCGGCCTGCAGGACCGGAAGGGTCGCGGAGTCGTATCCGCTGTCCGCGAGCTGAAGGGGAGTGACCGGGTTGCCGAGGGCGAGTTCCTGGAGTTGCTGTGGGGTGTAGTAGTACAGCGCGCCCGTGGAGGTGTTGCGGGCGAACAGGGCGGGCAGCCCGTCGACGAGGCTGGAGGTGATGCTCCAGCCGGTCCAGTCTCCGGTGCCGGTGGGGTTGGTGCCGCCCAGCGGCAGCGCGGCGTCGACGGGGTCGAAGACGCCGGGGGCGGGGTTGGCGGCCGCGTCCCACAGCTGTCCGCCCACGATCAGGAGCAGGTCGGGATAGCCGGTGGAGGGTTCGCCGTTGAGGGTGTGGTACAGGTCGCCGCCGCTGGCGATGCTGGTCGCCTTGTTCCCGGAGCTGTCGGTGAAGACGAGGGACGACACGTTGGCCTCGTGGCCGCTGGTGGGCAGGAGGGGCGAGCCGTCGCCGCTGCCGAACAGCACCGTGCCGCTACCGGTGGCCGGGTCGTAGGCCAGGACGTCGTTGAAGCCCGCGCCCGTGTGGAAGTGTCCGGTGACGACCTGGATGCCGTCCCAGTCCGCCGATGAGCCCGCGGAGTCGGCGCCAGTGCCCTGCGTGCCGATATCGGTGGCGTCGGTGTCGAGTTGCCCGTCGGCCGTGCCGCGAGCCAGCCACAGCCCGCTGGGCAGACCTGCCTGGCCGCCCACCGTGATCAGGTCGGGGATGCCGTCGCCGGTCAGGTCGCCGTCGTGAGCGGTGGCCGCGGGGGCGGCGCTGAAGACGCAGCGCGTGGTGTCGCCGATGCTGCCGTCGGCCGAGACTGCGGTGACATCCAGCAGGCTCGCGCCCCCGGTGGGGGTGATGCTGATGGTGGTGCCGGACCCGGTGGCGGTCACGGAGAGCGGTGCCGCGCCGTCGACTTGGTAGCGATAGCCGGCCGTCGTGCTGTCGGAGGCCTGAGGCACCAGGGTGAAGGTGGCCGGGATTCCGACCTGGTAAGAGGTCGGGCTGGCGTCGTCACCGCAGTTGTGTCCGGAGGCGTCGATGATGACCGGGGCACCGGGCCGGCCGGCCGGGGTCTTGGTCGAGGTCTGCGGCTTGCCGAGCGGCAGTCGTGATGACGCGGTCGCAGGTGTGGCGTAGGCGTCCGTCGCCGTGCCGGACAGGGACATCGCGCTGAGCGCGGCAGTCAGTGTCGCGCTCAGCGCACTGCTGAGCAGGGTGGATCTCACCGTCGGGTACTCCCAGGTCTGGTCGTTCATGATCATTTCGCTGGCGCCTCAGTGGACAGCCTTTTCGGCCTTCCCGGCAGGGCTGATTGCTGGCGTTATGACCTGGGATTTCTGGATAGTGACTGAAAATTTGCCAGCTCTTGGCGTCAAGTTATGCCCGAGGCGCCCGAGTTGATCAATTTCTCGTGCGGGTTGCGGGTTGCGGGTTGCGGGTTGCGGGTTGCGGGTTGCGGCTGCTGCTCGGCCGAGCGGCGGTGCCGCGAATCCTGTCTGGGTGCAGGCCGGGCCGGCCCTGCTCTCGTCAGGCCCTGTGCACCGGTTCCTGGAGTTCGGTGACCCACTCGTCCTGGTTGTCGGGGCATTCCAGGTTGATCTCCCGGGGGTAGCCGGCCGAGCGGTAGCCGTTGGCGTCGATCCAGCGGCCGAGGGTCTGGACGGTGGGCAGGACGGTCTCCATCGAGCCGCGGTGCACGACGGTCGCCGCCTGCTCGACGGGCGGCAGGTCCACGATCCGCAGCCCGTCGTCCTCGCCGAGGGGCGCGGAGACCTCGACGCCCGCGTGGACGAGGATCCCGCCGTCCGACGCGTCCTCGTAGTAGGCGACCCCTGGCCCGGACGGAGCGATGCCCGCCGCCGTCAGACGCCGGAACAGCTCGCCGTAGAGCGGCTGGATGACCGGGCCGATGGTGTCGAAGTCCGTTGTGATCGCGGTCAGTTCGGCCAGCCGGACGGTCGGCAGGCTTTTCAGTACGACCTCGTTGCCGGGCATCTGCCCCTCGCTCTCGATGGAGCGGAGCCTCGCCTCGACCTGGGCCAGCCGGGCCGCCGCGGCCGTCATCGCGGCCTCCAGCTCGGCGCGTCGCAGCCGGAGCATGGCGCGCAGCTCCTCGGTGGTCACCTTCTCGTCCAGGATCGCCTGGACCTGTCGGAGGGTGAAGCCGAGGTCCTTGAGCGCGATGACGCGGTTGAGGCGGGCCAACTGGGCGGCCGTGTAGTGGCGGTAGCCGGTGGCGGGGTCGACGTGGGCCGGGCGCAGCAGGCCGGTCGCGTCGTAGTGACGCAGCATCCGGACCGAGACGCGGCCGTGCCGGGCGAAGTCTCCGATGGTGAACATGATGTCTCCGAGTTGACGGCCTGACACGGTGTGAGGGTCAAGAACCCGGTTTCCGGGTCTCGTACGTCGGCCGGATGCCCGGTGGCTGCCCGGGGAGGCGGGTCCGGGTGGCGCGGACAGCCGCTGAAGGCGGGCGACGGCTACGGAAGGTCCGCGGCGCGCTGGTCGTCGACGAGTGCGCGAAAGGTCTCGGCGGGGTCGTCGTCCAGTCGCGGGAGGCTGCCGTTGAGCTGCAGGGTGGCGAAGCCGTGGGCCAGCGACCAGGCGGCCAGCGCGGCGCGCTGGACATCGGGGCCGCGCCTGGCGGCAGGGAGGTCCTCGACCCCTGAGCGCAGCGCGCGGGAGGCGTGCTCCTTGGCGGCGGTGAGTTGCGGGTCGTCGCCGTGGAGCAACTGGGGCTGGAACATCACCGCGAAGTGGGCCGGATGGTTCAGGGCGAACTCCACGTACCGCACGCCCATTTCGCGCAGCCGGTTCGGGGTGCCGGCCGGCACCGTGGCCAGAGCGGCAGCCAGCAGCTCGAAACCCTCCGTGGCGATCGCGGTCAGCAGCCCGGCTCTGTCCTTGAAATGGTGGGCGGGGGCGGCGTGCGAGACCTCGGCGCGGCGCGCGAGGTCGCGGAGGCTGATCGCGCCGACGCCGTCGCTCGCGATGACCTCGAGCGTGGCGGAGAGGATGGCTCGGCGCAGATCTCCGTGGTGGTAAGTGCGTGTTGCGGCCATGGACGGCAGGTTATCCCATATCTAGTCGCCGACAAGTAGTCATTGACAAGATGGCGAGAGCGGCGCAATCTGGTCGATGTCAAGTTCCTGTTGGATGCGCGACAGCGACAGCGGAGGAAGCGGCATGACGCACAGTCTGAGCACGGTCCGGCAGATGTGGCAGTTACTGGAGCCCGTACACGCCACGCTCTACTACGCGCCGGAGGCGTTCGAGGAGGCCGCGGCGCTCGGCTACGCCACCGACGAGCGCTGGCCGAGCTACTTCGCCTACCGCGCCGCGCCCCTCGGCCCGGCCGGTCCGCAGCTGGTGAACGCCCTCTTCTACAGCTTCCGGCCGCAGATGGTGCGGCGCTACACCGCGAAAGCCTGGCTCACCGCCGCACCCGAGCGTGTCCTGGAGGCCCGCGGCGCGGGAGTGGACCGCGCGCTGCGCAGGCTCCTCGGCGACCGGATCGGCTCGCTGGAGCTGCGCGAGGCCGCGGACCTGGCCCGCCGCACCGCCGAGGCCGCGGACACCGCGGGCCGACCCCTGGCCGCCGCCAACTCCGCGCTGTCCTGGCCCGACGAGCCGCACATGGTGCTCTGGCAGGCCGCCACCATCCTGCGCGAGCACCGCGGCGACGGTCACATCGCCGCCCTCCAGGCCCACGGCATCGGTCCCACCGAGTCCCTGGTGTCGCACGCCGCCGTCGGCGCCGCTCCGCAGGAGGTGTTCAGCAGCAGGCAATGGACCGACGAGGAGTGGAGCGCGGCCCGCGAACGCCTCGCCGCCCGCGGCCTGGTGCGAGCCGACGGCACGGCCGCCGACGAGGGACTCCGGCTCCGTACCGCGGTCGAGAAGCTCACCGACGAGCTCGCGGCCGCACCCTGGGACGCGCTCACGCCCGGCGAAACGGCCCGGCTGGCCGAACTGCTCGTGCCGCCGGTACTGGACATCGTCGGCACCGGGCTCCTCCCGCAGCAGAGCACCCTCGGCATCGGCCAGAAGTACGACTACGAGTGACGGGCGGTGTGCGCGACACCCCGCGAGGACCGGGACCCGGCCTCGGCGGAGGACCTGGAGCGGTTCGAGGCCGACGTGCCGGCCGGCTTCGCGCCGGACAGGGCGTCGGCGGGGCTGTCGGACGGCGCGATCCGCGGGGACGTCGGGCGTCCGGGTCCGGTCGAGGCGCACCTTCACGAGGCGGCCGCCTGGATCCATCGCCCTGGGTTCACGGCGAACTCGGACGAAAAACGCCTGTTCGCGTCCCGAACCGTGCGAGATCATGCCAGGCATGATCGAACGTGAGTTCGCGATCCGGGTGGCTCAGGAAGATCTGGACCGCAGGTTCCCGGGGCGGCTGGTGGTCACCGGGGCGGAGGAGCACGAACTCGTCTGGATCGTCCACTACCGGACGGCGGAGTACCTGCGTACGGGCGACGCAGGTCGGCTCCTGGGCGGCAATGGCCCCTACCTGGTGGATCGCCTCGACGGGAGCCTTCACCGGATCGGGCCGGTGGCCGCTGCGACCGGCGAGTGGGAGCTGGACCACCGGACCCGCATCAGGAAGACGGCCACCCGGACCGCGGTGGACGACCTGCACGAGGAGATCCGCCGGGCAGCGGTGGCCCACGGGCGAATCATCGCCATGCACATACTGCGACAGCAGGTCCCGACGCTGACCCACGCACAGGTCATCGAATACGTCACCGCCCTGCAGGTCGGCACGGCGCCGGGGCACCTGGTGGACATCGCCACCGGCATCCTCGTGCCGCCCCTCGATCCTGCCCTCGGCGTCCGCACGATCCGCGGCGCGGACTCCACCCGGGATCCGGAGTGGACCGACGAAGGTGGCCCCGCGCCCGGCCGCGGCAGGGTGGTGTGCGGCCGGCCGGTGGGTCGTCCGGCAGGCCGGCCGCGCGGATCGGAGTGCGTGTCGGCGCGTCAGCTTGTGGGGACGGCGGCGTTCATCTCCCACATCAGCACCTCGGCGCCGTCGGGGCCCGCGGTGATGCGCTGGCCCTCCGCGCCGGTGATCCGGACCGTGTCGCCGGTGGCCAGCGCTCCCGCGCCCTCCAGCGCGGCGCTGCCGCGGGCCACGAAGAGGTGGGCGAAGGGAGCGGTGACGATCTGGAGGGTCTCGTCGGGGCGGATGCGGGCGACGTGAAGGGCGGCGTGCTTCTGCCGGATGCCGATCGCGCGCTGGTCGGAGTGCTGCGGCATGCCGGAGGCCAGGGTGGTCCAGTCGCCGCGGGCGAGTTCGTCGTTGACGTCGAGCTGCTCGTAGCCGGGCTTGATGCCGGCCTCGTCGGGGATCACCCACATCTGGATGAAGTGAACGGGGTCTTGGTGGGCGGGCTCACCGGTGAGGGTCCACGAGTCGTTCTTCTCGCTGTGGAGGATGCCGGTGCCGGCGCTCATCCGCTGGGCGAGGCCCGGGTAGATCACCCCGTTGTGGCCTTCGGAGTCCTGGTGGACGAGGCCGCCGTCGAGGACCCAGGTGATGATCTCCATGTCCCGGTGGGGGTGGGTGTCGAATCCGGTGCCCGGCGCGACGACGTCGTCATTGGAGACCAGCAGCAGTCCGAAGTGAGTGTTCTTGGGATCCCAGTGGCGGGAGAACGAGAAGGAGTGCCGGGAGTCGAGCCAGCCGGCGCGAGTGTGGAAGCGCTCATCGGCACGTCGGACGTCGAGGAGGGAGGCCATGAGGATGTCCTTGCTGTTCGTGCGGCCGGGGAAGCGGCCCTCGGCTTGTAGTTGAAAGTTATACAACATTGCGGCTCCGGACATTCCCGTCCCCTGCGGGACTCGTCCGCCCCTGTGCGGACAGGGGGGTGTCGCGCGGGCCGGCAGCCTGCTGCCGGGGTACTGGGAGGGCACGCCTTCAAGGTGGCCACTCGGCTTCCTCTGCTGCGGCATCGCCGAGCGGCACACTCCACCGTGAAGTCCGGGAGGAAGGGAAGCGATGACCAGCACGCACGGCAACGCGCAGCCGGACCGGTCGGCCCAGGAGGCGGAGCGGAACCGCATCAAGGACCGGTATCTGCGGCCGAAGGGGCAGCGGCCCGCCTCGTCCGCTCGCGGCCTGCACCATACCGCCCTGATCAGCGGCGATGTCGAGCGGACGATTCGCTTCTACCAGGAAGTGCTGGAGTTCCCGCTCACCGAGCTGATCGAGAACCGTGACTACCCCGGTTCGTCGCACTTCTTCTTCGACATCGGCAACGGCAACCTGCTCGCCTTCTTCGATTTCCCCGGGCTCGACGTGGGTCCGTACGCCGAGGTGCTGGGTGGCCTGCACCACGTGGCGATCTCGGTCGATCCGGACCGCTGGCGCCACCTGTGCGACAACCTCACCCGGGCCGGCATCGACCACGCGGTGCACAGCGAGGTGTCGGTGTACTTCCGGGACCCCGATGGTGCCCGCGTCGAACTCATCGCAGATCCACTCGGTGAGATGTACGGCAACAAGGTGCTGTGACCCGCGCGCTCGGGGCTGTCCTGCCCGCACGTCGCCTGCCCCGGTCGCTGTCCGCCGCGTGAGAACCGCTTCGCGGGCGGCGGGTGGGCGGGTTGTCGGCTGCCGTGGGAATGGGTTCGCGCTGGATGGTGTTAGCGTGGTTGAACATTCAACGAACCCGGGTCTTTCTGTGGCCCGGGCGACCTCCCTGGGAGCAGACAGATCATGGGCCTCTTCGGACGCAAGAACAGCGCAGTCCAGACCGCCGCCGCGTCGCCGACCGCCGCCGTGGCCCCGGCTCTCGCCGCCGTGACGGGTGACTACACCATCGACCCGGCGCACTCCGCGCTCGGCTTCGTCGCCCGGCACGCCATGGTCACCAACGTCAAGGGCAAGTTCAACGACTTCACCGGCGGCCTGCACCTGGACGGCCGTGACCCCGCCGCCTCCACGGCGTCCATCGACGTCAAGATGGACAGCATCGACACCGGCTCCGCGGACCGCGACGGC
>NZ_JBVJMD010000019.1:0-140378 GCF_055584385.1 Streptomyces sp. NPDC104096 | reverse complement strand
GCCCTCAAGGCCTGCCCCACCGCGCTGGGGGCGCAAGCCCCCCAGCGCGCCACGACCGACAGGAGGACGAGCGCATGGAACAGCCGCAGCCGTCAGGGGAACCACAGTCGCCACCGGGCGCCGGGAAGCCGCCGCTGCGCGTCGGCATGGTCGGCTACGCCTTCATGGGCGCCGCCCACTCCCAGGGGTGGCGCACCGCGGGCCGCGTCTTCGACCTGCCCCGGCAACCGGTCCTGGCCGTGCTGTGCGGACGGGACGGCACGGCGGCGCGGTCGGCGGCCGACCGGCACGGGTGGGCGGCCGTGGAGACCGACTGGCGGGCGCTGATCGCCCGCGACGACGTCGACCTCGTCGACATCTGCACCCCCGGTGACAGCCACGCCGAGATCGCCCTCGCCGCGCTGGCCGCCGGCAAGCACGTCCTGTGCGAGAAGCCCCTCGCCAACACCGTCGACGAGGCCGTGACGATGACACGGGCCGCCGAGGAGGCGTACGGTCGGGGACGGCTGGCGATGGTCGGCTTCAACTACCGCCGGGTGCCGGCCACCGCGCTCGCCCGCCGGATGGTCGCCGACGGCCGGCTCGGCACCCTGCGGCACGTCCGGGTGTCGTACCTCCAGGACTGGCTGACCGACCCGGACTTCCCGCTGACCTGGCGGCTGCGCAGGGAACTCGCGGGCTCCGGCGCGCTCGGCGACCTCGGTGCCCACATCGTCGACCTCGCCCAGTACCTGGCGGGGGAGCGGCTGGCCGGAGTGTCGGCGCTGACCGAGACGTTCGTACGGGAGCGGCCGCTGCCCGGCGGCGCGGGCAGCGGCCTGACCGCGATGCCCGCGGCCGGCACCGGCACCGTCACGGTGGACGACGCCGCCCTGTTCACCGGCCGGTTCGCCTCCGGCGCCCTCGCCTCCTTCGAGGCCACCCGGTACGCCACCGGCCGCAAGAACGCGCTGCGCATCGAGCTGAACGGCGAACGCGGCTCCCTCTCCTTCGACCTGGAACGGCTGAACGAGCTGTGGTTCCACGACGCCACCGATCCCGGCGTCGAGGCGGGTTTCCGCCGCATCCTCGTCACCGAACCCGACCACCCCTACATCGACGCCTGGTGGCCGCCGGGCCACGGTCTCGGCTACGAGCACACCTTCGTCCACCAGGTACGCGATCTCGTCCACGCCATCGACGAAGGCCGTCGCCCCGATCCCTCCTTCGCCGACGGACTCCAGGTCCAGCGGGTCCTGGCGGCGGTGGAGGAGAGCGCAGAGAAGAACTCCGTCTACACGCCCGTCGCGGACTGAAAGGCCCGTCGCATGCCGCGCCCGTTCACCCTGTTCACCGGCCAGTGGGCCGACCTGCCGCTGGAAGAGGTGTGCCGCCTCGCCCGCGACTTCGGCTACGAAGGTCTCGAACTCGCCTGCTGGGGAGACCACTTCGAGGTCGACAAGGCACTCGCCGATCCCGGCTACATCGCCTCGCGCCACCAACTGCTCGACAAGTACGGCCTGAAGTGCTGGGCGATCTCCAACCACCTCACCGGACAGGCCGTCTGCGACGCCATCATCGACGAACGCCACCGGGGCATCCTCCCGGGTGACGTCTGGGCGGACGGCGACCCCGAGGGCGTACGGCGACGCGCCGCGGAGCGGATCAAGGACACCGCCCGCGCGGCCGCGGCCTTCGGCGTCGACACCGTCATCGGCTTCACCGGCTCCGCGATCTGGCACCTGGTCGCCATGTTCCCACCGGCTCCCGAGTCGATGATCGAGCGCGGCTACGAGGACTTCGCGGAGCGCTGGAACCCGATCCTCGATGTCTTCGACACCGAGGGCGTACGCTTCGCCCACGAGGTCCACCCCGGCGAGATCGCCTACGACTACTGGACCACCCACCGCGCCCTGGAGGCGGTCGGCCACCGCCCGGCGTTCGGCCTGAACTTCGACCCCTCCCACTTCGTGTGGCAGGACCTCGACCCGGTCGGCTTCCTGTGGGACTTCCGCGACCGCGTCTACCACGTGGACTGCAAGGAGGCCCGCAAGCGCCTCGACGGCCGCAACGGCCGCCTCGGCTCCCACCTGCCCTGGGGCGACCCGCGCCGCGGCTGGGACTTCGTCTCGGCCGGACACGGCGACGTGCCCTGGGAGGACGTCTTCCGCATGCTGCGCTCGATCGACTACCGCGGACCCGTCTCCGTGGAGTGGGAGGACGCCGGCATGGACCGGCTCCAGGGCGCCCCCGAGGCTCTCACCCGCCTGCGGGCCTACGACTTCGAGCCGCCGTCGGCCTCGTTCGACGCGGCCTTCTCCAGCTGACGCCCAGGGCCTGCCGTCCGGACCGGTCCCACCCGGTCCGGACGACAGCCCCCGACGTCCGCTCGTAACGGCTCCGGGATGACGGCGCATCCCGGCGTACGCACCCGCCCGTACAACCAGCCCCGATCTGGAGGCCATTCGTGCACGGGAACGACCCCACCACCCGCAACGCGAACCGCAGAACACGCCTGCGCAAGTCGCTCGCCCTGCTCAGCGGGGCGCTGCTCGCCGGCGCCACCCTCGCCCTGACCATGCCCCAGGCCGGCGCTGCCGTCACCGGCCAGGCCGCGGCGACGGAGGACTTCCAGCAGGTCACCCTCGCCAAGGGCGAGGCGGAGGTCGGCGAGCCGATGTCGCTCGCCGTCCTGCCGGACCGCTCGGTCCTGCACACCTCCCGCGACGGTGAACTGCGGCTGACGGACGCCGCCGGGAACACCCGCCTCGTCGGCAAGCTCGACGTCTACTCCCACGACGAGGAGGGCCTGCAAGGCGTCGGCGTCGACCCGGACTTCGCGCACAACCGCGCCATCTACCTGTACTACGCACCGCCGTTGAACACCCCGGCGGGCGACGCACCGGAGACCGGCACCGCGGCCGACTTCGCACCCTTCGACGGGGTGAACCGGCTCTCGCGCTTCGTGCTGAACGCCGACGGCACCCTCGACAAGGCCAGCGAGAAGAAGGTCCTCGACGTGTCCACCACGCGTGGCCTGTGCTGCCACGTCGGCGGTGACATCGACTTCGACGCGGACGGCAACCTGTACCTGTCGACGGGCGACGACTCCAACCCGTTCCAGTCCGACGGCTACAGCCCGCTGGACGAGCGCGCCGACCGCAACCCCGGCTTCGACGCCCAGCGCACCTCGGGCAACACCAACGACCTGCGCGGCAAGATCCTGCGCGTCAAGGTGAACGCCGACGGCTCGTACTCCATCCCGGACGGCAACCTCTTCCCGCCCGGCACGGACAGGACGCGGCCCGAGATCTACGCCATGGGCTTCCGCAACCCGTTCCGGTTCAGCGTCGACAAGAAGACCGGCATCGTCTACGTCGGCGACTACGGCCCCGACGCGGGCGCGGCCGACCCCGACCGCGGCCCGGCCGGCCAGGTCGAGTTCGCCCGGGTGACCAAGGCCGGCAACTTCGGCTGGCCGTACTGCACCGGCGCCAACGACGCCTACGTCGACTACGACTTCGCGACGAAGACCTCCGGCGCCAAGTTCGACTGCTCGGCGCCGAAGAACGACTCGCCGCACAACACCGGTCTGACGGACCTGCCCCCGGCCCAGCCGGCCTGGATCCCCTACGACGGCGCGTCCGTGCCGGAGTTCGGCACCGGTTCCGAGTCCCCGATGGGCGGCCCGGTCTACCACTACGACGCCACCCTCGACTCGCCGGTGAAGTTCCCCGCGGCCTACGACGGCGACTTCTTCGCCGGTGAGTTCGGCCGCCGCTGGATCAAGCGCGTCACCAGCGACGCCGACGGCAAGGTCCAGTCGATCAACGACATCCCCTGGAGCGGCACCCAGGTGATGGACATGGCCTTCGGCCCCGACGGCGCCCTCTACGTGCTCGACTACGGCACCGCCTGGTTCGGCGGCGACGACCACTCGGGCCTGTACCGCATCGAGAACGCCACCGACGGACACTCCCCGGTGGCCCAGGCCGCGGCGGACCGCACCTCCGGACAGGCCCCGCTGAAGGTGGCCTTCTCCTCGGCCGGCTCCAGTGACCAGGACGGCGACGCGCTCACCTACAGCTGGGACTTCGGCGACGGGGCGACCGCGACCGGCGCCAACCCCACGTACAAGTACAAGAAGAACGGCACCTACACCGCCACGGTGACCGCCAAGGACACCACCGGCCGCACCGGCAGCGCCGGCGTCCAGGTCGTCGTCGGCAACACCGCCCCCACCGTCACCCTGCAACTCCCGCAGGACGGCAAGCTGTTCAGCTTCGGTGACGCCATCCCGTTCAACGTGAAGGTGACCGACCCCGAGGACGGCAAGGCGGTCGACTGCTCCAAGGTCACCGTCAACTTCATCCTCGGCCACGACACCCACGGCCACCCGCTGACCTCCGCGCAGGGCTGCTCCGGCACCATCCAGACCAGCGCCGACGGCGGACACGACCAGGACGCCAACGTCTTCGGTGTCCTGGACGCCCAGTACACCGACGGCGGAGGCGGCGGCCAGGAGGCGCTCACCACGCACGCCCGCAGCGTCCTTCAGCCCCGGCACCGCCAGGCCGAGCACTTCAACACCTCCTCCGGTGTGACGGTGACCGACCGCACCGGCGCCCACGGCGCCAGGACCGTCGGCGACATCGGCAACGGCGACTGGATCGCCTTCACCCCGTACGTCCTGTCCGACGCCAAGAAGATCACCGCGCGCATCGCCTCCGGCGGCGCCGGCGGCACCCTCGAGGTCCGCGCCGGATCCGCGACCGGCACCCTCCTGGGCAAGGCCACCGTGCCGGTGACCGGCGGCTGGGACACCTACCAGGACGTCTCCGCCGACCTGTCGAAGGCACCGCGCGGCACCACCGCCCTCTACCTGGTCTTCAAGGGCGGCAGCGGATCCCTGTACGAGCTCGACGACTTCACCTTCACCACCGGCTGAGAGGAGGCGACACCATGAGAGCGACGGCCAGAACCACCACCGCGGCGCTCGGTGCCGCACTGCTCCTCGGCTGCATGACCGCACCCGCCGTGTCGGACCCGGCCCACACCGCCAAGCGCGTCCTGGTCTTCTCCAAGACCGCGGGCTTCCGGCACGACTCGATCCCCCAGGGCATCGAGGCCGTGCAGCAGCTCGGCCGGGCGAACGGCTTCACCGTCGACACCACCGAGGACGCGGCCGCCTTCACCGGCAAGAACCTGAGCCGCTACGACGCCGTGGTGTTCATGTCGACCACCGGTGACGTCCTCGACGCCGCCCAGCAGGACGCGTTCGAGGGGTACGTCCGGCACGGCGGAGGCTATGTCGGTGTCCACTCGGCCGCCGACACCGAGTACGACTGGGCGTTCTACGGCGGTCTGGCGGGCGCGTACTTCCAGAACCACCCGGCGATCCAGCCGGCCACGGTGAACGTGGAGGACCGCGCCCACCCGGCGACCTCGCACCTGGGCCGGACCTGGGAGCGCACGGACGAGTGGTACAACTACCGCTCGAACCCGCGCGAGCACGCCCACGTCCTGGCCTCCCTGGACGAGACGTCGTACACCGGCGGCACCATGGACGGCGACCATCCGATCGCCTGGTGCCAGGACTACCAGGGCGGCCGCGCCTTCTACACCGGCGGCGGCCACACCAAGGAGTCCTACGCCGACCCCGCCTTCCGGCAGCATCTGCTGGGCGGCATCCGGTGGGTCATCGGCGACGTCCAGGCCGACTGCCGGCCGGAGAACGGCTACCGGCCGCTCTTCGACGGCACCTCCCTGGACGGCTGGCGACAGGCGGGCCCGGGCGGCTTCACCCGCTCCGACGACGGCACGCTCACGTCGAACGGCGGACTGGGGCTGCTCTGGTACACCCCGCAGAGCTTCGGCTCGTACTCGCTGAAGCTCGACTGGAAGACGGCCGGCGACGACAACTCGGGTGTGTTCGTGGGCTTCCCGCCCTCGGACGACCCCTGGTCGGCGGTCGACAACGGTTACGAGATCCAGATCGACGCCACCGACGTGCCCGAGAAGACCACGGGCTCCGTCTACGGCTTCCGGTCCGCCGACGTGAAGAAGCGCGACCGCGCGCTGAATCCGCCGGGGGAGTGGAACACGTACGAGATCCGCGTGCAGGGCGAACGACTGCGCGTCTGGCTCAACGGCGTGAAGATCAACGATTTCACCAACACCGATCCGGCCCGGAGCCTGCGCGACGGACACATCGGCATCCAGAACCACGGAGCCGGTGACGACGTGTCCTTCCGCGACATCCGGATCAAGGAACTGCCCGCCAAGGGCAGGTGAGCGGCGGCGGGCGGGGGACGCCGGACCCCCGCCCGCCGTCTTCGTCACCCTCACCCACTCGGGGTTCGCGCCCGTCAAGGAGGCTGCCCATGTCCGCGTCCCTTCCCCGTCCCCGCGTGGGGGTGTGGCTGATCGGTGCCCGCGGTTCCGTCGCCACCACCGCCGTGGCCGGCTGCGCCGCCGTGGCGGCGGGCCTGCACCCGCCCACCGGTATGGTCACCGAGACGCCGCCGTTCGCCGACAGCGGTCTGCCGGGCCTCGCGTCCCTCGTCTTCGGCGGCCACGACACGACGGACTGCCCGCTGCCCAAACGGGCCGAGGAACTGGCCGCGGACGGTGTCCTGCCGCACGGGCTCCCGGCCGCCGTGGCGGCCGAACTCGCCGCGGCCGACGCGGAGATACGGCCCGGCGGCCCGGCCCCGGGTGACACCCGGAGCACCGAGCGACTGATCGCCGCCTTCACCGCCGACATCCAGGACTTCGTACGACGCGGACAGCTGGAGCGCGCCGTCGTGGTCAACGTGGCCTCCACCGAACCGGTCGCCGACGGCGCGGACCTGCCGCCGAGCTCGCTGTACGCGGCGGCGGCCCTGCGCGCCGGCTGCGGCTACGTCAACTTCACCCCCTCGACCGGCCTGCACCACCCGGCGCTGGCCGCGGTGGCCGCGACCGCCGGCGTGCCGTACGCCGGCCGGGACGGCAAGACCGGCCAGACCCTGCTGCGCTCGGTCCTCGGACCGATGTTCGCGCAGCGGGCGCTGGACGTGCGCGCCTGGTCCGGCACCAACCTGCTCGGCGGCGGCGACGGCGCGGCCCTGGCCGACCCGGCGGCCGCCGCCGCCAAGAACGCCGGCAAGGAACGCGTCCTGGCCGACACCCTCGGAGGCAGCCCCGAGGGCCAGGTCCACATCGACGACGTACCGGCGCTCGGCGACTGGAAGACCGCCTGGGACCACATCGCCTTCGACGGCTTCCTCGGCACCCGCATGATCCTCCAGACCATCTGGCAGGGCTGCGACTCGGCGCTCGCGGCGCCCCTGGTCCTGGACCTCGCCCGACTGACCCTGCGCGCCCATGAGTCGGGCATCCGGGGACCGCTGACCGAGCTCGGTTTCTACTTCAAGGACCCGGTGGGTCAGGCGCCTTCGGCGCTCGGCGAGCAGTACGCGGAGCTCGTACGGTTCGGACAGCGGCTGCGGGAGACCGCGTGAGCGCCCGCGCCTGGGCCGAACTGCTGCGCCTGCCAGCACTGTTCACCGTCCCCGGCGACGTGCTGGCCGGGGCGGCGGCCGCGCCGGGACGGCCCGGACGGCGCACCCTGCTGGCGGCCGGCTGCTCGCTGTGCCTCTACAAGGCAGGCATGGCGCTCAACGACTGGGCCGACCGCGAGGAGGACGCCGTCGAGCGCCCGCACCGGCCCCTGCCCTCCGGCCGCATCCGGCCCACGGCCGCCCTCGCCGCGGCCGGCGCGCTCACCGCGGCCGGTCTGGCCCTCGCCGCCCGCGCGGGCCGCCCCGCCCTCGCCGTCGCGACCACGCTGGCGGCCACCGTGTGGGCGTACGACCTGGGCCTCAAGCGCACCGCGGCCGGACCCGCGGCGATGGCGGCGGCCCGCGGGCTCGACCTGCTGCTCGGCGCGGCCGCCACCGGCCCGCAGCCCGGCACGGTGCGCCGGGCCCTGCCCTCCGCCGCGCTGCTGAGCACCCACACCCTGGCCCTCACCACGGTCTCCCGCCACGAGACCACCGGGGGAGCGGCACTGCCCCCGCTCGCCGCGCTGACCACGGCGGGCGCACTCGGACTCCTGCTCGCCCGGCGACTCCCGGCGGGCCGGGGTGCCGCACCCACCCCCGGCCCGCCGGGCCGCACCGCCGAGGGCACGGCCCCGCGGGCGCTGGGCGCCGCGCTCACCGCCGCCTACACCGCCCTGGCCGCCCGCCCCTACCTGCACGCCTCCCTCAACCCCTCGCCCCAGCTCACCCAGAAGGCCGTCGGCGGCGGCATCCGCGCCACCATCCCCCTCCAGGCCGCCCTCTGCGCCCGCGCCGGCGCACCCGTCGCCGCGCTGTGCACCGCCGCGCTCGCCCCGCTGGCGGCCCGGCTGTCGAGAAAGGTGAGCGTGACATGACCCTCCGCTTCGGGTACGGCACCAACGGCCTCACCGACCTGCGGCTCGACGACGCCCTCGCGCTGCTCGCCGACCTCGGCTACGACGGCGTCGGCCTGACCCTCGACCACATGCACCTCGACCCGCTGGCCCCCCACCTCGCCGAGCGCACCCGCAAGGTCGCCAAGCGGCTGGCCGAACTCGGCCTGGACGTCACCGTGGAGACCGGCGCCCGCTACGTCCTCGACCCGCGCCGCAAGCACGGGCCCTCCCTGCTCGACCCGGACCCGCAGGACCGCGCCCGCCGCACGGACCTGCTCCTGCGGGCGGTACGGGTGGCGGCGGACCTCGGGGCACAGGCCGTGCACTGCTTCAGCGGAATCGTTCCGCCAACGGTGGACGAACCGGGTACGGCCTGGCAGCGGCTCGCCGTCTCCCTCACTCCCGTGCTGGAGGCCGCGGACGCCGCCGGCGTCCCCCTCGCCGTCGAACCCGAGCCCGGCCACCTCCTGGCCACCCTCGCCGACTTCCACCACCTGCGCGGCCTGCTCGGCGACCCGCCCGCCCTCGGCCTCACCCTCGACATCGGCCACTGCCAGTGCCTGGAGCCCCTGCCGCCCGAGGACTGCGTACGAGCCGCCGCGCCCTGGCTGCGGCACGTCCAGATCGAGGACATGCGGCGCGGCGTCCACGACCACCTCCCGTTCGGGGAGGGCGAGATCGACTTCCCGTCCGTCCTCGCCGCCCTCGACACCAGCGTCTACCAGGGCCTGACGGTCGTGGAACTGCCCCGTCACTCCCACGCCGGTCCCCACCACGCCACGACCTCGCTGCCGTTCCTGCGCCGCGCCGCCGACACCCCTCCCGCGACCGCACCGCGGAGGAGCGCGCCGTGACCTCACTCCACCGGGACCGCGCGGCCGGCCACTCGCCCAGGACGCAAAGGAGCACACCGTGACCCACACCGCCGTCGCAGCGGCGCCCTCCCTCGACGCCCTGCGCGAACACCTCGACACCCACCTCGATCCGGCCGCCCGGCAGTGGTACCTCCAGGCCCTGGCCGAAGCCGCCGACCACCCGGGCGGACACGGACCGATCAGCGCCTGGGAACTGCGGCTCGCGGAGGCCGGCCGCCGCTGCGGCGGCCGGCACGCCGACGCCGCCCGCGTCCTCATCCTGCACGCCGCCCGCGCCGACACCACCGCCCTCACCCGCGTCTACCGGCAGGGCACCGCGGACGAACGCCGGGCCGTGCTGCTCGCCCTGCCCCACCTCGTGCCGGGCCCGGACGCGCTGCAACTGGTCGAGGACGCCCTGCGCACCAACGACACCCGGCTCGTCGCCGCCGCCGTCGGCACCTACGCTGCCCGTCACCTGGACGCCCACGGCTGGCGGCACGCCGTCCTCAAGTGCCTGTTCACCGGCGTTCCCGTCGACGCGGTGGCCGCTCTCGACGAGCGCGCCCACGGCGACGCCGAACTCGCCCGGATGCTCACCGACTTCGCCGCCGAGCGCACCGCGGCCGACCGCCCCGTCCCCGGCGGTCTGTACCGGGTGCTGGCCCTGGCCACCGCACCGAGTCGCAAGGAGTCCTGATGCGCCTGTTCGACCCCCACATCCACATGACCTCCCGGACCACCGACGACTACGAGGCCATGCGGGCCGCCGGCATCCGCGCGCTGGTGGAACCCGCGTTCTGGCTCGGCCAGCCCCGCACCTCGCCCGCCTCCTTCCTCGACTACTTCGACTCCCTGCTCGGCTGGGAGCCGTTCCGCGCCGCCCAGTACGGCATCGCCCACCACTGCACCCTCGCCCTCAACCCCAAGGAGGCCAACGACCCGCGCTGCACGCCCGTCCTGGACGAACTGCCCCGCTACCTCGTCAAGGACCAGGTCGTCGCGGTCGGCGAGATCGGCTACGACTCCATGACCCCCGCCGAGGACAAGGCCCTCGCCACCCAGCTCCAGCTCGCCGCCGACCACGGCCTGCCCGCCCTCGTGCACACCCCGCACCGCGACAAGCTCGCGGGCCTGCGCCGCACCCTCGACGTCGTGCGCGAGTCCGCCCTGCCCCTGGACCGGGTCCTGGTCGACCACCTCAACGAGACGACCGTCAAGGAAGCCAAGGACAGCGGCTGTTGGCTGGGCTTCTCCGTCTACCCCGACACCAAGATGGACGAGCGGCGGATGGTGGAGATCCTGCGCGCCCACGGTCCCGAGAAGGTGCTCGTCAACTCCGCCGCCGACTGGGGACGCAGCGACCCGCTGAAGACCCGCGCGGTGGCCGACCTGATGCTGGCCGAGGGCTTCACCGAGGACGACGTCGACCGGGTCCTGTGGCAGAACCCGGTCGCCTTCTACGGACTCAGCGGCCGACTAAACCTGGACATCGCACGGCCCGAGGCCACCCACGAGGGCAACTCCCTCGCCCGCGGCGGGGAGTGAGCGATGCGCTTCACCCACCCCGACGGTACGACCGTCCACCTCGCCTACTGCACCAACGTCCACCCCGCCGAGACCCTCGACGGCGTCCTCGCCCAACTGCGCGACCACTGCGAACCGGTGCGCCGCCGGCTCGGCCGCGACCGCCTCGGGATCGGCCTGTGGCTCGCCCGGGACGCCGCCCGCGCCCTGGACACCGACCCGGCCGCGCTGAGCACCCTGCGCGCCGAACTCGACCGGCGCGGCCTGGAGGTCGTCACCCTCAACGGCTTCCCGTACGAGGGCTTCGGCGCCGACGAGGTCAAGTACCGTGTGTACAAGCCCGACTGGGCCGACCCCGAGCGCCTCGAACACACCACGGCGCTGGCCCGGATCCTGGGCGCACTGCTGCCCGACGACGTCACCGAGGGCAGCATCTCCACCCTGCCGCTCGGCTGGCGCACCGGCTGGAGCGCCGACCGCGCCCGCACGGGCCACGACGCCCTGCGCACCCTCGGCGCCCGGCTGGACGCGCTGGCCGAACTCACCGGCCGCTCCATCCGCGTCGGCCTGGAGCCCGAGCCCGGTTGCACCGTGGAGACCACCCACGACGCCCTGGTCCCGCTCACCGCCGTCGCCCACCCCCGTGTCGGTGTCTGCGTGGACACCTGCCACCTCGCCACCTCCTTCGAGGACCCGCGCACCGCGCTGGACGCCCTCGCCGCCGCGCACATCCCCGTCGTCAAGGCGCAACTGTCCGCCGCCCTGCACGCCGCACACCCCGACCGCCCCGAAGTCCGGGACGCCCTGGCCGAGTTCGCCGAACCCCGGTTCCTGCACCAGACCCGCACCCGCACCCCCGCCGGGCTGCACGGCACCGACGACCTCCCGCAGGCCCTCACCAGCCCCGCCCTGCCCGCGACGGCACCGTGGCGTGCCCACTTCCACGTCCCGCTGCACGCCGCCCCCGACGGCCCCCTCACCGCCACCCTCCCGGAACTGCGCGCCGCCCTCACCCGCCTCGTCGGCGGCCCCCGCCCGCTCACCCGACACCTGGAGGTCGAGACGTACACCTGGCAGGCACTCCCGCCCGGCCTGCGCCCCACGGACCGCGACGGGCTCGCCGACGGCATCGCCGCCGAACTCGCCCTCGCCCGTGACCTGTTGACCGACCTCGGACTGAAGGAGCAGCCATGACCGGACCCACCCCGCTGCTGGTCCTCGACGTCGTCGGCCTGACCCCCCGGCTGCTCGCCCACATGCCCCACCTCAGGGCACTCGCGGACAACGGCTCCCGGGCGAACCTCGGCACCGTCCTGCCCGCCGTCACCTGCGCCGCCCAGTCCACCTTCCTCACCGGCACGCTCCCCGCCGAACACGGCATCGTCGGCAACGGCTGGTACTTCCGCGAGCTCGGCGACGTACTGCTCTGGCGTCAGCACAACGGCCTGGTGGCCGGCGACAAGATCTGGGACGCGGCCCGCCGCGCGCACCCCGGCTACACGGTCGCCAACATCTGCTGGTGGTACGCCATGGGCGCCGACACCGACATCACCGTCACCCCCCGCCCGGTCTACTACGCGGACGGCCGCAAGGAACCCGACTGCTACACCCGGCCCGCCGACCTGCACGACGAACTCACCGAGAAACTCGGCACGTTCCCGCTCTTCCGCTTCTGGGGCCCGGCCGCCGACCTCACCTCCAGCCAGTGGATCATCGACGCCACCCGGCACATCCTCCGCACCCGCGCACCCGACCTCGCGCTCTGCTACCTCCCGCACCTCGACTACGACCTCCAGCGCTACGGCCCCGACGACCCGCGCTCCCTGAAGGCGGCCACCGACCTCGACGCCGCCCTGGCCCCGCTCCTCGACGACGCCCGCGCCGAAGGCCGTACCGTCGTCGCCCTGTCGGAGTACGGCATCACCAAGGTCAGCAGGCCCGTCGACATCAACCGCGCCCTGCGCCGCGCCGGTCTGCTGGAGGTCCACACCCAGGACGGCATGGAGTACCTGGACCCGATGGCATCGCGCGCCTTCGCCGTCGCGGACCACCAGATCGCCCATGTCTACGTCCGCCGCCCCGAGGACCTGGCCGCCACCCGCGCCGCACTCGACGGCCTGCCCGGCATCGGGCAACTCCTCGACGACGAGGGCAAGAAGGCTCATCACCTCGACCATCCGCGAGCCGGCGAACTCGTCGCAGTCGCGGAACCCGACGCCTGGTTCACCTACTACTACTGGCTCGACGACGCCCGCGCCCCCGACTTCGCGCAGCTCGTGGAGATCCACCGCAAACCCGGCTACGACCCGGTCGAGCTGTTCATGGATCCCCACGACCCCTACGTCAAGGTCAAGGCGGCCACCGCGCTCGCCCGCAAGAAACTCGGCCTGCGCTACCGCATGGCGGTCGTGCCCCTCGACGCCACACCCATCCGGGGCAGCCACGGCCGCCTCCCCACGAGCGACGACGACGGTCCGCTCCTCCTGTGCTCCACCCCCCGCGCCGTCGGCGACCGCATCGCGGCCACCGACGTGAAACCGCTCCTGCTCCACCTCGCCGGTCTCGGTACCGGCCACCCCGTGAAGGAAGGCACCCGTTGAACGTGAACCACAACTCCGACGACCAGCTGCGCCGCAGCCTCGGCATCGGCCGCCGCAGCTTCCTGAGCACCTGCACCGCCGTCGCGGCGGGCGCGATCGCCGCCCCCGTCCTCGGCGCGGCCCCCGTCCACGCCGCACCCGGGACGGAGAACAAGGGCGGCGAGAACGGCAACGGGCAGGTCCTCGTCCCCGCCGACAGGCGCGGCATCATCCTCTACACCGTCCGTGACGCCATCGGCCGCGACCCGCAGGCCAGCACGCTGCCGTCCGGCTTCCGCGAGGTGTTCGAGCAGCTCGCCCGGTTCGGCTACCAGCAGGTCGAGTTCGCCGGCTACGGCCAGCACGCCAACGCGCCCGGCGGGGCCAGCCTGGAGTCCGTCGAGGGCGCGAAGCAGCTGCGCCGCTGGCTCGACGACAACGGACTGCGCGCCCAGGGCAACCACGGCTTCATCCCCGGCTCCTGGCCGCTGTCCGCCACGGACCTGGACACCTTCAAGAAGCACCTGGAGATCGCCAACATCCTCGGCATGGCCCACGTGGGCACCGGCGGCGACCCCACCAGCAGCGCCTACAAGGCGGACTGGGACGTGGCCGCCGAGAAGTGGCACGCCCTCGGCACCCTCGCCCGTGACGCCGGACTGAAGCTGTACACCCACAACCACGACGCCGCGTACGGCTTCCTCCTCGACGGCGGCCCGCTCGACGCCCAGGGCCGGCCGACCCGCAGCTCCGGCATCCGCAAGCTGGAGTACTTCCTGTCCATCACCGACCCGAAGACGGTCTGGCTGGAGATGGACATCTTCTGGGCGCACGTGGCCCAGTACAAGTTCCGCACCTACACCGCCCACGACGGCTCGACCCGGACGAACATCTTCGACCCGGCCGGCCTGGTCACCCGCAACGACAAGCGCTACCCGCTGTTCCACGCCAAGGACGGCGTCGTCAACGCGACCAACGGCCAGGGCTACGACATGGTCCCGTTCGGCACCGGGGTCATCGACTACCACACGTTCTTCTCGCGGGTCGGCCACCGCAACTACCACAACCCGATGATCGAGCAGGACAACGCCCCGAGCGGCACGAACCCGGGACAGTCCCTGGAACACGCGGCCATCGGCTACCGCAACCTGGCGGCACTGCGCCGCTAGAGCCGCACGGGCCGCACCCGGCCCACGAGTGCCTCCCCGGCGGCCACCGGGGAGGCACTCCCCTTCGCGGGGGCCGTGGCCCGCAGTTCCCTGACGAAGGCGCGCACCACGGCGGATCCGGCGAGCTCGGCGGTGGTGACGTAGCCGATCCGGCGCGTCGGGCGCCCGGGGCCGAGATCGGCGATCGCGACCGAGTCCGGTGCTCCGGCCAGGGAGAGCGCCGGCATGATCGCCATTCCCTGACCCGCGCTCACCAGGGAGAGCACCGCTCCGTCGTCCTCCGCCTCGACGCTCGCCTTCGGGATCCAGTCCTGAGCGGCCCACCAGTCGCGGGTGTACGAGCCGCAGTTCTCGGCCCAGTCGACCAGCGGCAGCGAGCGCGGGGCGATGTGTCCCGTCGGGTGCACCAGGGAGTAGGGCTCCTCGAAGAGATCGCCCGCGACCAGACCCGGCGGATGCGGCAGGGAGCCGCCCAGCGTGGTGATGGCCATGTCCGCCTTCCCGTCGGCCACTTCGCCCGCGGCGCCGCGCCCCACCTCGCGCACGATCCGCACCCGCGGCTCGATCCCCGGATGCCGTGCGCGCAGCCGCCCGAGGACGGACGGCAGCAGCTGGAGCGCGGCGCTGCGGAAGGCCGCGATCCGCAGCGGCCCCTGCGGCGCGTCGGACCGGGCGGCAGCGCGCGCCTCCGCGGTCAGCACGTCCAGCAGACGCAGGACGCGGCGGGCGTGCACCACGGCCCTGTCCCCGGCGGGCGTGGGGCGGGCGCCGGCCCGGCCGCGGTCGAAGAGCACGGCACCGACCTTGCGCTCGCTGCCGCGGACCGAGTGGGAGACCGCCGACTGCGTCACGCCGAGTGCCTCGGCCGCGGCCGAGAAGCCCCCGGCGTCCGCCACCGCCACCAGCACGCGCAGTTCGTGCGGGGCGAGATCGGAGTCGGTCGTGCGAGCCACGGGGCGCTCACCTCACTGTATGAGAACTGCTCATGGAACCGGGGGGTCGCATGAGCTCAACCGGCTGACCGCCGGGCGCATTCCGGGCCTACCGTCCGGTCATGAACGAGACCGCGCTCACCGTGCACCAGACCGCCCGCCCGCACGGCTTTCCCACCGCCGAGCACTTCGCCTTCGTCGAGTCCGCGCCGCCCGTCCCCGCGGTCGGCAGCGCGCTGGTGAGGAACCTCTACTGGTCCGTGGACCCGTACCACCGCGAGATGATGGACGACGGGCCCGGCGGCTTCACCCTGCACGCACCGCTGGAGGGCCGCGCCGTCGGACAGGTCGTCGCCTCACGCACGCCCCGGCTGGCCGAGGGCGCGATCGTGTTCCACCGGCAGGGCTGGCGCACGCACGCCGTGGTCACGCCCGAGGAGACCCGGCACCTGCCCCGCTTCGACGGGGTGCCCCTGAGTGCCTACCTCAGCGTCCTCGGCGGCACCGGCCTGACCGCCTATGTGGGCCTGACCCGGATCGCCCGGCTCCAGGCAGGCGAGGACCTGTTCGTGTCGGCCGCGGCGGGCGGGGTCGGCACGGCCACCGGACGGTTCGCCCGGCTGCTCGGCGCCGGACGCCTCGTCGGCAGCGCGGGCTCGGCGGCGAAAGCCGTCCACCTCACGCGGGAGGTCGGTTACGACGCCGTCTTCGACTACCACGACGGACCCGCCGCCGACCTGCTCGGCAAGGCCGCGCCGGACGGCGTCGACGTGTTCGTCGACAACGTCGGCGGCGAGCAACTGGCCGCCGCGGTAGGAGCGTTGCGCGAGTTCGGACGCATCGTCCGCGTCGGCACGATCAGCCAGTACAACACCCCCGACGCACCGCCGCCGCGCTTCGACCACGCGGACATCGTGGAGAAGAGCCTGCGCATGGAGGGCTTCCTGGTCAGCAACCACCGGGACGTACAGGAGGAGTTGTACGAGTTCGCGGTACCGCACATCCAGAGCGGACGGCTCGCCCCGGACGAGACGGTGGTCGACGGCTTCGAACACATCGTGGACGCGTTCCTGGGGATGCTGCACGGCGAGAACACCGGCAAGACCATCGTACGAGACCGCGGCCAGGCCGCTCCGTAGTCCGCGTCCGCCGACCGGCGGGGTCGCCGGGGCGCGCACCCGGAGGCGCACCGCCGATCGGACGAGGAACGCCCACTCGATCGGTCACCGTCCGCGCGCCCCGCCGTCCAGGCTCCCCGTACCGCCCCGGGGCGGCGGAGACGGTGGCCATGGAGGGAACAACCGTTCCCTCGATCGAACAGGCATCGGAGGCGTTCATGCCGTCCATGACCCCTGTCGACCACAAGGTCAAACACGGATCGACCATCCCGGCGAACCGCGACGAGCAGGTCGAGCTCTTCGTACGGGAGTACGAGGCCGCCGGTTCCGGCGGCACCCCCAAGCCGGTTCTCATGCTGCACGGCAGGAGCGTGCCGGCCCTCCCCGGCTTCGACCTCGTGCTCCCTCCGCACGGCGGCTCCTCGAACCCCGACGCGAGCCTCAGCTGGGCGCAGGCCCTGGCGGGCAAGGGCTACGACGTGTACGTCATGGATCTCCAGGGATCCGGGCTCTCCCCTCGTCCGAAGATGGACGACCCCTGTAACGCCAACCCGGCCCAGCGCGGCCTCCTGGCGACCAACCCCGGTATGGGCGGATGCTCCCCGGCGGCGGCGTACCCGCACCAACTGGGCAACTCCCGGAGCGAATGGGACGAGCTGACCACAGTGGTCAAGTTCATCAGGGACCGGTGCGGCAACGAGAAGGTCGCGTTCATCGGCTGGTCCGCGGCCGCGTTCGTCATGGGCCCGTATGCGCTGCAACATCCCGGGGACGTGGCGAGCCTGTTCCTTCTCGCGCCCATCTTCCCCCCGAACGGCCGATGGTCGACGAAGGCCGCCGCCCCCTTCGATCCGCCGCCCGGCACGCCCGTGCCCGCGCAGCCCGAGTCCGATCCGCCCGCGGTCTTCGGCTTCCCGATGAACCTGACCAGCAAGAAGTCACTCCAGGCCACCATCAGCGACAAGGAGATGGCCGACCACGTGTGGTCGGCCATCATGGACGGCGACAACACCGGCAGGAAGTGGGGCGGCACGACCGCGGGCGCGCCCGAAGGCGTCATGCGGTGGCGCAACTCGTACTGGTGGGGCTGGAACAACAGCACCGTGCCGCATGCCGCCACGCTCGGCAACTCCGTCCCGGTGTGCATCGTCTACGGGGACCAGGACACCACGGCCAACACCCCGGTGGAGCTGGGGGCGTTGCTGCACTTCTCCGTCCCGGATCTCTGCAAGGGGATCCCCGGCGCCGGCAAACTGATGCTGCGGGTCGAGGGCTGGGACCACAATCCGGTCTGGGAACGTCAGGCCGCCCAGGTCCTGCAGCACATGTCCTGGAAGTGGCTCGACGGCAAGAAGGTGTACGGCGTCGAGCGTGGCAGCTGGTTCATGGACACGGACGGCGTGCTGACCGAAGTGGTCGCGTGACCTGACCTGACCTGACCTGACCGCTCCGGGCCGTGGCCGACACGCCTCACTCGGCGTCGACCACGGGATCAACGGGCCCCGGGACAGATTTCCCGGGGCCCGTTTCGGGGGGTGCACTGTTCAACGACGCTGTCGGTGAAGCGTCACGCGTGGGTGTGCCGCGGGACCCGGCCGATCTCCGTCGGGTGATCTTCGGCGGGTGGCCGTGACCGGTCCGGTGGGTGCCGGGGTTGAGCCGGTATGCACCTCACCCGACGCCTGTTCACCACGGCCGCCGCCTTCGTGCTGGCGACCGCTCTGTCCACCGCCCCGCCGGCCACCGCCGCCCCCGCCGCGTCCACGCCGTGCGCGTCGATGTGGGAGGCCGTCCAGAAGGTCCCCGTGCGCAAGCCCGCGGGGAACGAGGGGCCGGTCGCGACGACCGTGTCGCCCGTCGTGCGGTATCTGCGCCGGGGAGGGAAGGTCCGGTCGTGCGTGGTCGCCCTCGGCCGGGGCGGGCGCTCGGCGTACCGGGAGTGCGGGGGCGGGAGCCAGTGGCGGATCGTGCCCGGCGGCCAGGTACCGGCCCGGTGCCTGAAGCGGGCACGGCCCTGACGCGGGTGGCCCTGAAGCGAGCACGGCTCTGACGCCGGTACGGCTCTGAAGCGGGCGCGGCGCTGAAATCGAAGGGCTACGGACCGTCCGGCGGCGGCAGGTCCTGCTCGGTCCAGAGCGTCTTGCCGGTGGGGGTGTAGCGCGTGCCCCAGTGGTGGGTCATCTGGGCGATGATGAACAGGCCCCGGCCTCCCTCGTCGTCGCTCGCGGCGTGCCGCAGATTGGGCGCGGTGTGGCCGGTGTCGGAGACTTCACAGATCAGGGCCCGATCGCGGATCAGACGTACCTGGATCGGGCCGCCGCCGTAGCGGATGGCGTTGGTGACCAGTTCGCTGACGATGAGCTGGCTGGTGAATTCCAGATCGTCCAGGTCCCAGTCGCGCAGCTGTTTGCTGACGGCGGTGCGTACGGTGCCCACCGCCTCCGGGTCCGTGGACACGTCCCACTGGGCGAACCGGCTGCGGTCGAGCAGGTGGGTGCGGACCATGAGCACCGTCGCGTCCTCGTCCACCGGTCCGGGAAGCAGTGCGTCCACCGCTCGATCGCACAATTGTTCAAGAGGTGCCCGGTCGTCGGCGAGGACGTGGGACAGTCGTGCGAGCCCGGCCGCGCGGCTGTCGGAGTCCTGGAGGAGGCCGCCCGTGAAGAGGACGACCAGAGTGCCCGGCGCGAGCTCCAGTTCCATGTTCTCGTAGGGCGGGCCACCGACGCCCAGCGGCGGTCCGGGAGGCAGTTTCGGATGTTCCACGACGCCCGTGCCCGGGTCGATGACCGCGAGCACCGACTCCCCGGCCCGCGCGAGGCTACAGCTTCCCGAGACGGGGTCGTACATCGCATACAGGCAGGAGACCCCCAGGGCGCTGTCGGCCCGCGGTTTCGGACGGCCCGGGCCGCGGCCGACCGTGTCCTCGTGCGCGGTCTGCTCGACCAGGTCGTCCAGGCGTGACAGCAGTTCGTCCGGGCTCAGGTCCATCCGGGCCAGGACGCGCACACCCGTTCTCAGACGTCCCATGGTGGCCGCCGCCTGGAGGCCGTGACCGAGCACATCCCCGACGACCAGGGCGACCCGGGTGCCCGACAGGGGGATGACGTCGTACCAGTCGCCGCCCACCCCGGCCCCGCTGTCGGCGGGCATGTAGCGGCTCGCCGAGTCGACGGCGACGTGCTGCGGCAGACCGCGCGGGAGCAGGTTCCGCTGGAGCTTGAGGGCCACGGTGTGGCCGCGGGTGACCACCGGCATCAGCAGCAGGCCGATCAGCAGGGCGCCCAGGCCCAGGACGGTGACGCCGCCCGTCTGTCCGATCAGCGGCAGGTCGACGACGGTCCACCCGTACCCGGGCTCCGCGTAGACCACGAAGGCGGCGTAGAGGAACAGCACGAGCATGATCAGCCCGCCGAGCCCCGGCAGCACTCCCTTGAAGATCAGGTCTCTGCCGCTGCGGGTGAGGACCCTGCGGTGGTACCAGACGCAGGCGAAGCCGGTCAGTCCGTACTGGAACGCGATCGCCAGGCCGATCGAGTCGATCGAGTCGGCCAGGATGTTCTCGCTGAACGAGGACAGCAGCACCAGCAGGGCGATCGAGACCACGCCCGTTCCCACGGTTCCCCAGGTCGGAGTGAGGTACTTGCGGTGGACCCGGGCGAACCGCGGTGGGACGGCCTTGTGGACCGCCATCGAGAAGACGGTTCTGGCCAGGGGCAGGATGGTGGTCTGCGCGGAGGCCAGCGCCGAGGTCAGCACCATCAGGATCAGCAGTCTCGACAGGACGACCCCCGCCTGCTGGCTCCCGAACACGGCCTCGCCGAGCCCGGCGAATATGTCGTCCACGTTGTCCGGGTTGGCGAGCCCGATGCCCGTGGTGCCGACTCCCGCGAACGCCTGCGCCGACGTGGACACCAGCCCGTACATGAACAGGAGCAGCACGGTGGACATGACCGCGGCGCGTCCTGGCACACGGTTGCTGTCGACGGTCTCCTCGTTGACCGAGAACGCGGTGTCCCAGCCCCAGTAGATGAAGACCCCCGCGAGAAGGCCCGAGGTCAGGGCCTGCGCCGAAGGCACCTCGAAGGGGTTGAACCAGGAGGCGGAGACAGGAACGGCCGTCGGGGGAGGGCGGGCGTAGACCCTGATCAGCGCGGCGACGGCGAAGACGAGCAGCATCACCACTTCCAGGCACAGCAGCCAGCGCTGGACCGTTGCCGAGACCTGGATACCGGCATAGCTGATCGCGGTCAGCACGACGATGCAGAGGATGCCCGCCAAAGTGGTCCACAAGCGGCTCTCCGCCGGTCCGTCCAGGCCCACCAGCCGGAAGGCGTAGGAGGCGGCGATCGCGGCGAGGTTCGCCATGACGAGCATGTTGGCGACGATCAGGCCCCAGCCGCCCATCCAGCCGGTGCGTGGTCCGAAGGCACGGGTCGCCCAGGTGAACGTGGTCCCGCAGTCGGCGTTGCTCGCGTTGAGTGCCCGGAAGGCGTACGCGACCAGCAGCATCGGGACGAAGGCCAGCATGGTGATGATCGGGGCCTGTAGCCCGACCCCCGCCACGATGACGCCCAGCGTGGCGGCGAGGCTGTACGCCGGGCCGGTGGAGGCCAGGGCCACGACGACCGAGGAGAACATGCCCAGGGCATTGCTCTTGAGTCCCTTCCGGCCGGCCCCTGTGCCTGGGGCGGGACGGCCGGCGGACATGGCGGCGCCAAAGTGCCTCACACTTGATTCCAACGCGGGGCGGTTCCCTCCGCAACAGCGCGGAGGGGACGGGACGGCCGCGTGGCCGGACGGCCCGGGCGGCGGTCGCGCCCCGTCGTACCGGGCGGCGAAGGGCGCTGGATACGTCCCGTCGCCGCCGAGGTACCCGTCCGTTCTGCCGTCAGCCGACGCACTCCTTCTTGTCCGCCTGTGACTGCGGGATGTCGGTCGGGGGCTTGGCCGGGTCGGTGAGCGGCACTCCGGGGCCGTTGAAGTCGCGCCCGAGAGTGAGTGTCATGTCCTTGCCGGTCCCGGAGCCGTCCGTGCCGGACCCGGAGGCGGCCGTGGCGGGGTGGAGTGCCGACGCGGACAGGCCCATCATCGCGGCGAGCGCCCGGGCCTGGTCGGCCTGCTCGGGAGCGTAGGCCAAAGTCGTACGGTCCTGCTTCGCCCCGGGGGCGTTGCCGCCGTTGGTGGAGTGGGCGACTCCCTTGGTGTTCTGCAACCACTCCAGAGTGGTCTGCGCCGCGCCCTGGGGGCCACCGCCGTTGTAGACGGTGACCCGGACCTGTGACGGGTCCGCCTTGGGGCCCTTGAGCTTGGAGTCGGACGTCGTGGGCTTCTTCGCGACCTCGGTCAGCGAGACGTCGTTCTTGATCGCCGTGAAGAGCGCGGACGCCTTGGCCTCGTCGAGCACGACGGTCCTGTGGTTCTTCCCCTCGGCCGGATTGTCGCGGACCGGCAGCGTCGTGAAGGTGATGTGCTCGGAATCGACCCGGTTGAGGTCCTTGGCGAGGGCGGTGAGCTTGTCGACACCGCCGATGCCGGTGTCGACGGTGAGTGACTTGGTGGCCGCGTTCGCCAGTTTGAAGAGCTTCGTGGGGTCGCTGAGGGTGTTGCCGGACTTCATCTGGCGGATCATCGAACTCAGGAACTGCTTCTGCAGGTCGATGCGGTCCAGGTCACTGCCGTTCTTCAGCGAGTGACGGGTCCTGACGAACTGCAGGGCCTGTTCGCCCTGGACCGTGTGCGGCCCGGCGGACAGTTTCAGGTGAGAGCCCTGACCCCGCTCGTCCGTGTCGTCGATGGCATGGCTCAGGCAGATCGGCACGCCGCCGACCGCCGTGGAGAGCGTCTTCACGGCCTCGAAGTTGACCAGGATGAAGTGATCGATCGGCAGGCCGGTGATCTCCGAGACGGTCCGCATGGTGCAACCCGGGTCGCGGCCCTCCTGGCCGAGGCTCTCGTTGAAACGCGGACTGAACGATGCCTGGGGCGTGGCCTTGATCGTTCTGGTGGAGCCGTCCTTCTGCTTGGTCGGGCAGTCCGGGATGCCGGTGACCATGTCGCGCGGAATGCTCATCGCCGTCGCGTTCGACCGGTCCTTCGCCACATGGAAGAGGATCGTGGTGTCGGCGTGGCCCACGCTGCCGGCGTCGCCGTACTTACCGCCCAGGCCTATTCGGCTGTCGGTGCCGATGACCAGGATGTTCACCGCGTCGTCGCTGGTCGCGTTCTTGCTGCCCGCGGTGCCGACGTCCACCGTGCTGATGTTGTCGTTGAAGTGCCGGTACAGCAGATAGGCCCCGGCGCTGCCCGCCACCAGCACGAAACCCAGTGTGCCCGCGGTCCACACCAGGACCCTGCGCTTCGTGGACCGCTTGGCCTTCCGGGACTTCGCCGGGCCGCCGCGGCGGGTGCCCTTGCCGCCGCCGTCGTGGGCGCCCTCGCCCGGCTCCGGGACGGGGCGCCGCTCCGCCTCGCGGCGCGCGCGACGACCGCCCTGCTCCGGCACCGTGACGGCCGGAGCGTCGCCGGTGTCCGTGTGCAGCCGGTAGTCACCGGTCTCCGGATCGAGGACCCACTGGTCCGCGGGATCGATGTTCCTGCCGCCTTGCGTGTCCACGGTCCTCCGTCTGTACTGCGCCGCCCCTACGGCGGGGTCCGGCCGTCCGGCCCGTGCCGGATCCGCCCCATGGCCAATCCCGGGGCATCCGTTCAGACGTCCGATTACCGCGGATGGTTGTACGAGGGTGATGTACAACGGTCTTACCGCGCGTAGACGTTGGGACGGACGCCCCGTCCCGGTGCCCCGATGTACGGGTCAGCCGCCCTGGCCGGCGCTGCCGATCGGCCCCACCTTGACGGGCGTGCCGCCGTCCTCCGTGACGGGCAGGGTGCCGGCGCCGGGCCAGGCGAGGGTGACCGTCCTGGTCTCGTTCGGCGGGGTCACCAGCAGACCCGTGATGCGCACGCCGGAGCCGCCCGAGGTGTTGAGCGGGTAGTCGATGCCGAAGGCGATGGACTGCCCGCTCTTGAGGACGGCCGGGCCGGACGGCGTACCGGTGCGCTTCGCGGACAGCGACCCCGCGCTGGTCTTCAGGTCGACGCCCGCGTACCCGGACAGGGTGCAGTCCCGGCCGCCGCGGTTCTTCAGCTCGACCGCGACGGTGCCGTCGGGGTCGCCGTCGATGGTGCGGTCCTTCGCCGTGATCTCCAACTCGTCGGTGCGGCACCGGCCGGTGGCCGTGCCGCTGCCGGAACCGGAGCCGCTCCCGGCGGCTGTGCCCTTCCCCGCGGAGCCCGTTCCTGCGGTGCCCTGTCCGGCGGTGTCCTTCCCGCCGTTCTGATCCGAACCGCCCGCCGTCGAACCGCCGGTCGAGGAGGACGCGGTGGACACGGACGGCGGTGCGCTCTGTCCCGTACTGTCCGCGCCGTTCTGGCAGGCCGTGAGCGAGAGTCCTGCGGCAACGGCCAGGGCGGCGAAGCTGAGCTGGTGAACGCGCATCGATTCTTCCTCGGTGTCGGTGGGCAGACCGGGCTGCTCGGTACGAGCGAGCGTCTGTGACGACCACCAAGACCGGCCCGGCCCGGCACTCCGTTCCGCCGGACCGGTCGGTAATACAGTCCTGTTACACGTACGGCCGAGGAGATCCGTCAAAAGCGCTCTCAGAGCGTCTTGGTCTGGCCGCCGTCGATGAGGGTCTCCGTGCCCGTGATGTTGGCGGCGAGGGGCGAGGCGAGGAACAGGGTGAGGTCGGCGACCTCGTGCGCCTCGGTGATCCGCCCGGTGGTGATCCCCATGCCCTGCGGTACGGCGACGTCCAGCGCTTCCTGGGCGGTGATGCCCGCACTCGCGGCGGTGGCGTCGGCGAAGCCGCCCGGCGCGGTCCAGAACGGCGTGCGGACCGGGCCCGGGGCGATCGCGTTGACGCGCACGCCCTGCGGCGCGAACTCCTCGGACAGGGACTTGTTGAGGTTGGTCAGAGCGGCCTTGGCCGCCGAGTAGTCGACCACCATCGGGAAGGGCAGCCGGGCGTTGATCGAGCTGATGTTCACGATGGCCGCGCCGCCCGCCGCGATCAGGTGGGGGAGGGCCGCGCGGCTGGCGCGTACGGCGCTGAAGAAGGTCAGGTCGAAGATCCGCTGCCATGCGGCGTCGTCGACCTCGAGGAAGGACTGGCGGGGCTCGGCGGCGCCGACGTTGTTGACCAGGATGTCCAGGCGCTGATGCCGTTCCACGGCCTGCTGGACCAGGGTCTGCGCGCCCTGCGCGGTGGACAGGTCGACCGGCACGATCGTGACGTCGTGGTCGGCGGCGAGGGCGTCCAGTTCCGGGGTGGAGGAGCGGCTGCCGGCCACGACCTTGACCCCCTCGCGGGCCAGCTTCTCGACCACGGCCAGGCCGATTCCCTTGCTGGCTCCGGTGACGACGGCGACCTTGTCCTTGAGCTGGAGTTCCATGACGATCCCTTTCTGGAATGATTGATACATAATCTGGGTACGGCTTTCCGCGGGCTCGGCCGCGGTGGCGGACGGTGATTCCCCGTTCCGGCCCTGGCGGGACGCTTCCGTGGCCCTCAGTCCAGTACGCGCATCGCGGCCGACAGGGCGTCCTGCGCGAACTCCGGCCCCATGCGTGCCCGGCCGACGACCCGGATTCCCTGGATGAACGTGGTGAGGAACCGGGCCAGCTCCCTCGGGTCCTTCTCGGGGGAGATCTCGCCCCGCGACTGCGCCCGCTCCAGGGCGCCCGCGAGGAACGATTCGACCTGTCGGATCGCGGTGGTGACGCGGTCCGCCGCGGACGGCAGGTCGCCGCACTGCGTGGAGGCGTTGACCACGAGGCAGCCGCGCGTGGGGTCGGCCAGGTCCGCCTCGATCAGCGCGGCCAGCACCTGGCGGACCGCGGGCAGGATCTCGGGGGCTTCGCCGAGGGCCTTCTCCAGGCCGTCGCCCTGGAGGGAGGTGTAGCGCTCCAGGGAGCGGAGGTAGAGCCGCTCCTTCGAGCCGAAGGCCGCGTAGAAGCTCCCGCTGCCTATCGACAGCTCCTTCAGCAGGTCCTGCAGCGACGTCTCGGCGTAGCCGCGGCGCCAGAACAGGTCCATGGCGCGGTCCACCGCCTGGTCGATGTCGAACTCCCTGGTGCGTGCCATGCGGCCAGCCTAGCGCGCTTTCTGGAATAGTCAATCAAGTATGGCGGTCCTCGCTGCGTGTCGGTCGCACGGCGGCTCTTTCCCGATCACACTCGTTCCGTGAGCGCCTCGCGGTAGGCGTGTGCCTGCGACGGAAGGACTGTCCATGACCACCGACACACGCCCCGGCCCGCTGCGGGTGCTGGTATTCGGCGCGTCACTGCGGACCGACTCGGTCAACGCCCGTCTCGCGGCCCTGGTGGCCCGGCTCGTCTCCGACGCCGGAGCCGGCGCCGACCTCGCCCTGATGCGCGACTTCGACATGCCCTCGTACGACGGTGACGCGGAGGCGGCCGAGGGGCTGCCGCCCGGCGCCCTGGCCCTGCACGACCGTCTGGAGCGCAGTGACGCCTTCGTCATCGCCTCCCCGGAGTACAACGCCTCCGTGCCGGGCGTGCTGAAGAACGCGATCGACTGGGTCTCCCGCATCCGGCCGCAGCCGTTCAAGACCAAGCACGCCCTGCTCGTGTCCGCCTCACCGTCCCTGGTGGGCGGCAACCGCGGGCTGTGGGCGCTGCGGGTGCCGCTGGAGCATCTGGGCACCCGGGTCTACCCGGACATGTTCAGCCTGGCCGACAGCTACCAGGCCTTCGCCGAGGACGGTCGACTGACCGACGCGGGACTGCGCGAACGGCTCGCCGAGACCGTGTCGGGATTCCTCGGCCTCGTGGAGGCGGACGTACGTTACGTGTGCCTGGAGCGCCGCTGGTACGAGTTCCTGGGCGACCGCACGGAAGCGGACGTCACGCAACGGGCGGAGAAGTGACGTTCGCCGGTCGGGCCGGGTGGCGGTGCCGGTCGGGCCGGGGTGGCGGCGTCGGCCGCGAGACGGTCCGAGGTCCGCGAGTCACCGCACCCGTGCGGCCCCCGCGCCGGCCGGCTCAGTCGACCAGCGTCTCGAATCCCGAGCTGTCGCAGTAGGACACCGCACGGCTCTCGGCTCCGGCGTCGCCGCCGACGGCGTACACGGTGTCGTCGAGGATGTGACCGTTGCCGTGCTCGAGACCTTCCCGGGCGAGCTTCTTCGCGGCGGCGACCAACAGCGTCCTGGCTGCTCCGAGAGCGTCGGGCTCGGACGTCCGGACGGACTGTCCGTCACTGTCGCCGGCGTCTGCCGCGTCTGCCGCGTCGGCCGTGATGGCGTGCCTGGCGTCCTGCCAGGCGCCCAGCTCGGTGCAGTAGTTCTCCTGCCACTCCTTGGCCTGCGCGGGCTCGCCCGACGAACAACCGCCCATCAGGACGGCGGCGACCACGGCGGCCGCCGCTCGCGAGACTGCTCGTGCACGCCGGTCGCTGTACTGCATGGACATGCCCTCCCCGGGATCGCCGACCCAGAGTATGGACCACGGTGGTGTCGGCACGCCCTGTCGGGCCTCCGGGTGTGCGGCCCCACGCTTGTCAGGTCGATCCTGACAGGCGTACGGTGGCTGTCAGGATCGACCTGACAAGCAGGTCGCGGTCGGAGGAGGGGCTCCATGCCCGCGGAGGCGATGGAGGACGACGGCCGGGCGTGCTCGTTCTGCGGCAAGCCCGAGGCGGAGGTGGCCAAGCTGGTCGCCGGACCCGGGGTGCACATCTGCGACGAGTGCGTGGACCTGGCCGCCTCGATCGTGGCCGAGTACTACCCGGCCCCGGCCGAACTGCGGATGCCGATGTGGGGCGGGCTGACCGACGCCGAGATGCTGGCCCGGCTGCCCAGGGTCGCGGCCGTCGCCGACCAGGTCGAGGCCGATCTGCGCATGTGGGTCATGGAGCTGCGGCGACGCGGAGTGACCTGGGCCAGGATCGGCGAGGCGCTCGGCATCACCCGCCAGTCGGCCTGGGGGCGGTTCTCCGGGGAGGAGTGACGGCGGACCGTCCTCGGACCTTGATCACACGACCGGCCCGTCCGGGGATGGTCGAGCCGGTCGTACGCGGCGGAGCCGGATGTCCGACCGGGTGCCGGCGTCCACGTGTCGAAGCCGGGGCCCATCAGCACTCAGATCGACGCCTCGTCGGCGGGCGAGGGTGAGGGCGAGGGTGCGGCGTACGGGCGGAGGACCATGAGCGAGTCCTCCACGGCCGCCACCATGGCGAAGGGGAAGCGGTCGACCTCGAGGCAGAGCGCGACGTCATCAGGGTGGACGCCTTGACGCACCCCCTGCGTCAGCTCGGCGGCGGCGCGTGACGCGGCGGCGCGCCGCAGGAACGCGGCGGCGTCCGTCCCGGCTTCGCCGGCTCTCCCGGCGATGTACTGAGCGCATGCCAGGTCCTCCTCGGCCCGGCCGTCCTCGCCCGTGACCACGAACGTGACCCGGTCGCACTTACGTGTCCGCAGGAGCTGAGCCGTCGCCTCCGCCACCACGAAGCCGGCGCACAGCACCAGTGACGCCTCCTTGACCGCCAGGGCGCCGACCGTCCCCGCCGTGGTCTTCTGCACGACGGTCCGTCCGGCTAGGTCGACGGAGCGCAGCAGACCTGGTGAGTTGACCGCGTCGAACCCGGGGGCGGGCGGGCCGTCCTTGATCGCAACCCAGTGCGGGTGACGGGCCTTGAGTGCCAGGGCCTGGGCCGGTGACTCGGCGAGAACGATCCTTTCCGCTCCCTGGGCGAAGGCCCAGGCCGCCACGGTGAAGGCGCGCATGACGTCGACCACGACCGCCGCGGCCGGGACTTCGGTGAGCTCGGCGATGCCGAGGAAGCGGGCGTCCATGACGATCATGATTGCGTACGTCCGACTCGCAGTCGCACGGACGTAACGGTTCCGTAACCTTGACGTTATTGGTCCAGTCCAATACCGTCCGCACAGAACTCCCCATGTCACAACACCCCCCAACCGTCATCCAGTTGACGGACCATCACTCCCTCTGGGAGGGCCCCACTGTGGTTTCCCGACGTTCCTTCCTCGCCGCGGCCGGCGCCGTCACCGGTGCGGTTGCGCTCAGCCCGCTCTCACCGGTCTCGCCGTTGACCACTGCCGCAGCGGCGGCGGGGGTCTCGCTCCCCGTGAAACTGGCGAACAACTCCGGCCACGACACCGTCTACGCCTACATATCCGGCACCGACAGCAGCGGCTGGCCGGTCTTCGTCTCGGCGAACGGCGCCCTGAACCGACTGCCCAACCCGTCGTCCGCGGTGACCCCCATCGCCGACTACTCCATCGCGCTGGGCGCCTCCGGTTCGGCCGCCACCACCGTCAACCTGACCAATTACGTCATCAGCGGCCGCATCTATTTCTCGGTCGGCAAGAAGCTCCAGTTCTTCGTCAACCCGGGCACCGTGCCCGGTGTGGTGCAGCCCGCCCTGACCAGTGCCGACCCCAACTGGTCGACCAACTGGACGTTCTGCGAGTTCACCTTCAACAGCGCCAACCTCTACGCCAACATCTCCTACGTCGACATGGTCGCGCTGCCCATCTCGATGGCCAGCACCGGCAGCGGAGGCAACCAGTCGGTCAGCCCGCTGCCCGCCGGCGCCCTCGCCTCCATAGCGTCCGGCCTCCAGACGCAGCACGCCTCCGACGGAGCTCCCTGGGACAGGCTGGTGGTCACCGACTCCTCCGGCGCGGTGCTGCGCGTCATGGCGCCCGTGCACTCGCCGGTGGACTTCGGCGGCTACTGGAACGACTACCTCAACCGGGTCTGGAGCCACTACGCCACCACCCCGCTGACCATCAACGGCCAGGGCGGCATCGGCTCCTACACCGGAACCGTCTCCGGCAACGCGATCGTCTTCTCCGGTCTCAACACCAATGGCGTGCCGTTCACCAAGCCCAGCGCCGTCGACATCTTCGGCTGCGCGTCCGGTCCGCTCTACAACTCCGGCGGGGACGCCCGCGGGGCGATCGCCGCCCGGCTCGCCGCCGCGATCAACCGCAGCTCGCTGCTGGTCCCGGGCGGGAACAACAACCCCGACGGCGTGACACCCTCGCAGTACTACACGGACCCGATCACCAACCACTACGCACGGCTGGTCCACAAGTACGCCAGCATCGGCTACGCCTTCCCCTACGACGACGTCGGCCCCACCGGCGCGGCCCCCGTCGACGGGCACATCCAGGACGGGGCGCCCACCTCGTGGAGCATCACGCTGGGCGCGGGCAGCGGTTCCGGAGGAGGCTCGGGCGGCGGCTCGGGCGCCGTCAGCGCCTACAGCACCATCCAGGCCGAGTCCTTCTCGGCGCAGAACGGGACCACCACCGAGAGCTGCTCCGACACCGGCGGCGGCAGCGACGTGGGCTACATCGCGAACGGCGACTGGCTGAAGTTCTCCTCCGTCGACTTCGGTTCGGCCTCCCCGACCCAGTTCAAGGCCCGGCTGGCGTCGGGCGCGGCGGCCGGGGTCAGCGGAGCCGTCCAGGTGCGGCTCGACAGCACCACCGGCACGAAGATCGCCGAGATCAACTTCGCCAACAGCGGCGGCTGGCAGACCTGGCAGACCGTTCCGGCGAACATCGTCGCCTCCGCCACCGGAGTCCACGACGTCTACCTGGTCTTCTCGTCGGGCAGCGGTGCGGACTTCACCAACATCAACTGGTTCACCTTCACCAGCTGACCTCGGGTGCCGGCGGTGGCGCAGCCACCCCGTCGGGGCGGTTGCGCCACCGCCGGCCCGCAGGTCTTCACCGGCGCGTACACACCCCCGCAGAACCGATGGCGACTCGTTCCGGCAGACTCGGGCCGGGATCCAGAGGATGCCGCGCGACAGACCGGTGACTGCTCATACACTCACCGTCACGCGACCGACCGACCGTGACGGGGGACCGGATGGTGCCGAACAGCATCGTCGAACAGGGGGACGCTGCCGCAGCGAGGCCGACGCTGGACAGACTGCTGTCGGTCATGGGCGCCGGTGCGCTGGAGCCGTACACGGCCCGGCACGGCCTGGGGGCCGCGGTCGACGGAGTCATGATGCTCGACCCGTTGGAGCCGGGGCAGCCGCGCGGACAGGTGCTGCTGGCCGTGGGCGTCGATCCGCGGTCGGCCGCCGCGGTCGACGTCGTACGGGATGCCGCCGGATCCGGAGCGGCCGCGGTGGTCTTCGGACAGGGCAGGTCGGGGCGGCCCTCGGCCGCGCTGTGGGCGGCCGCGGAGGAGGCCGGCCTGGCGGTGCTGCTGCGTACGGCGTGGTGCGGCTGGACCGAACTGGTCGGCGCGCTGCGGGCCGGACTCGTCCTGTGCGGAGTGCCCGCCGACCCGACGGTGGCGCCGGGTGACCTGAACGGGCTGGCCGACGCGGTCGCGGTCCTCGTCGGCGGCGCGGTGACGATCGAGGACGTGGAGTCCCGGGTGCTGGCGTACTCGTCCACGAAGGAGGACGTCGACGAGATGCGGCGGCTGACGATCCTCGGCCGTCGGGTGCCGCAGTGGCGCGTGGCCGCCATGTCGGAAGCCGGGTTCTTCCGGGCGTTGTGGGGTTCGGGGGACGTCATCCACCGGCCGGCCCACGGGGACAACCCCGAACGGCTGGTCGTGGCGGTGCGGGCCGGCGGCGAGATCCTGGGCTCGATCTGGGTGGCGGCCGCGGGCGGAGACCTCCCTTCGCACGCCTCCGACACGCTGCGATCGGCGGCGCGGGCGGCCGCCGGGCATCTGCTCCACCACCGGTCGCACCGTACCCACGCCCGACTGGTCGAGGACGCGGCCCGCGCGCTGCTCGACGGACGCGGATCGGCCGACGCGCTGAGCGAACTCACCGGGATCGCGGCGCACGGGCACTGCGCCGTCCTGGCGGTGCGTCCCGGAGACACCGCGAGCAAGGGGGAGGAAGCCGGAAGACTGTGCGCCCTGCTGACGGTGTGCTGCGGCGCGAACGACCTCACACCGGTGGTGATACCGGTCGACCAGGGGGCCCTGGTCCTGGTGGGCGCGCTGCACCAGGACCCGCGGCGGGCCGCCGAACAGGTCGCGCGGCTGGGGAAGTCCCTCGTCCGGCAGGTGGCCGATGCGTTCGGTCCGCAGGCGCGCATCGGTCTGGGCACGGTCGTCGACTCCCTGGCGGACCTGCCCGCGTCCCGCCGGTCGGCGGACCTGGCGCTACGGGCCCTGCTCTCGCCGGGGGAGCACCGTACCGTCGCCCGCGCCGACGAGGTCGCCGAGACGATCGCCCTGGACCAGATGCTGGACAGACTGACGGGATCGGCCCTGGCACCGGAGACACCGGTGGCACGCCTGGTCGCGTACGACGCCGGCCAGGGCGGGGACACCATGGTGCGGACCCTGCGGGCCTACCTCGACCACTTCGGTCATGTACCGGAGACCGCCCGGGCGCTCGGGGTGCACGCGAACAGCCTGCGCCACCGGATCGGCAGGATCACCGAGGTGTCCGGGCTCGACCTGCGCAGCCCGGACGCCCGCCTGCTCGCCCAACTGCAACTGCGCCTACTCGACCGCGGCGGCCGGGAAACCTGAGCGCCCGGTGGTCCGCCACGAAGAACGGACGGTTCCTTCGTGCGCGCGCACAACGGAGGCGGCCCCGGGCTCGGGATTTCGCTCCACGGTGAGAACCACCCGGCGGAACGCCGGAACCTGGGACGAAGACGCCGGCACCGCCGCGACGGGACGCTGGTGGTCCGCCCCACGGCAGCCGGGGGCGGTCAGACCTCGACCCAGGGAGGGTGCGGCGTGAGTGGTCACGACAGGGCCGACCGGCGTGAGCGGATTCTGCGGGCAGCGGTACAGGAGGGACTCCTGGAACCCGAGACGGCCGTGCTGGCGGGGTTCGTCGATCTCGACGGCGTCAACGAGACCGTCGCGTCCCTGCACAGGGCGTTCCCCGACTCCGTGCGGGTCCTGCACGCGTTCGCGGCCAAGGCGAACTGCCTGGTGCCCGTGCTCGAGGAACTGCGCCGCAGCGGCATGGGCTGCGAGGTCGCCAGCGCCGGGGAGCTCGCCCAGGCGCTGGACGCGGGCTTCGACCCCGCTCACATCGTGTTCGACTCCCCGGCCAAGACCCGGCAGGAACTCGCCTGGGCACTGGACCTGGGAGTCGCGGTGAACGCGGACAGCTTCCAGGAACTCTCCCGACTGGACGAGATCCTGGCGACCCGCTCCACCGACTCGCGGCTCGGCGTGCGCATCAACCCCCAGATCGGAGCCGGCTCGATCACCGCCATGAGCACGGCCACCGCGACCTCGAAGTTCGGCATCCCGCTGGCGGACGAGGGCAACCGGCGACGACTGCTCCAGGCGTACCGGGACCGCCCCTGGCTGACCTGGCTGCACACGCACGTCGGCTCGCAGGGCTGCCCCCCGGACCTGATCGCCCGGGGCGTCGCGACGGCGGTCGAGTTCGCCGAGGAGATCAACACCCACCTCGGCCGTCGACAGGTCACCGGCATCGACGTCGGGGGCGGACTGTCCGTCAACTTCGACAGCGACGAGACGACGCCCGGCTTCGACACCTATGTGGACCACCTGCGCGCGCAGGCACCGGCGCTGTTCTCGGGCCGGTACGAGATCGTCACCGAGTTCGGCCGTTCCGTGCTGGCCAAGAACGGGTTCATGGCCGCGTACGTCGAATACACCAAGACCGTCGGCGGGCGTCCCATCGCCATCACCCACGCGGGCGCGCAGGTCGCCACGCGGACGGCGTTCGCCCCCGACGCGTGGCCCCTGCGCGTCGAGGCCCACGATCCCCGCGGCCGGGCCAAGCACGGCCGGCCCGTGCGCCAGGACGTCGCGGGCCCGTGCTGCTTCGCCGGCGATCTGCTGGCACGTGACCGTGCGCTGCCCCTCCTCGGCGTCGGCGACCTCGTCGTCGTCCCGGACACCGGCGCGTACTACTTCTCCACGCCCTTCCACTACAACAGCCTGCCCGAGCCCGCCGTGCACGGTGCCCGCGTCGACGCCGACGGCCGGGTCACCTTCCGGCTGCTCCGTCCCGCACAAGCAGGCCACCCGATCCCGGCCCGGGCCGGCCGGTGACCCCCACCCGCGGAAAGCAGGTGCAATCGCCATGAAAGTACGGTTCGCCCGGTCAGGGTTCCCCAAGGAAAAAGCGACACCCTCGGGCCGGCGGGAGGCCGCCGGACGATGGCTGTCCACCGCGGGAGCGTACGGCGGCCGCGTGACGTGTGACGTCGTGCGGTGGGTCTTACGACGCCGACGCGTCGCGGCCGGCCAGTTCCTCCGGGGCGCGTGCTACGGGGCGGGCACGGCCGTGGTGGGTCTGCTGGCGGTGTGGGTGCAGACGCGCTGACAGCCGTGGCCGTCCCGGCCCCGGCGACGGGCCGGAACCCGTCGTCGGGAAAGACGCTGGATCGACGGGCGCATCCCGTCCTACGGTGGCGCCATGAGCGATCACCCGGAAGCGCCTGTCGAGCCCGTCGAGGCCTATGAACCTCCCTACTACGCGGCTGTCTTCACCACCGTGCGAACCCAGGACCAGAGCGGCTACAGCGAGACCAACGCACGCATGGAGGAGCTGCTGAAGGACATTCCCGGGTACCTGGGGATGGACCACGCGCAGACCCCTGGCGGGCTGGGCATCACGGTCGGGTACTTCCGCGACGCCGACGCCCTCACGGAGTGGCGGCGCAATGCCGAGCACCGCGCGGCGCAGCAGCGCGGGCGGGACCAGTGGTACCGGAGCTACACGCTGCATGTGGCGAAGGTGGAGCGCAGTCACGGGTTCAGGCGCGCCGAGGTGCCGCAGAGCGCGACAGCGGGCTGATCGGTCCCGGCACCTCCGAGGTCGGGCATCCCGTCATGACCGTGGTGCCACCGGGTGTCGCCCGGTGGCACCAAGACAATGGTGATGAGCGTCAGTCGCGCTGCGGAAAGTCCTTGCGCTTGATCTTCGCGCGGCGCCCGTCGGGGTGGTGGAACACGATTCCCTCGGCCAGATGTCCCGGGGCGTATCGGCTCTCGAGTTTGTCGAGGAAGTCCCTCAAGCCCGTGTAATTGCGCGGCACGTCCCGGTAGACCGGGACGTCGAGGTTGAACGGCACGCACAGGTGGTCGTCCAGCGCCAGCGGGTTGCCCTGGATGCGCGGACCCAGCGCCTCGCAGGGGTGTTCGTCGTCCGGCCAGCCGGAGACGTCGGTGTTGCGGGCGGCGGCCAGGATCCACTTGTCGTCGGCCGCGTGCTCGTCCGTGTCGACGTACCAGCCGTCCACGACGCCCTGCTGCTTCTGCGCCCTGCTGGGGTTGCGGCGCTTCTCCACCCGTACCAGCAGGCCGGAACGGACGGTGAGCCGGACGTTCGTGCCGTCCAGCTTCTCGGTCGGAGTCCCCTCGCCCTCGAAGACCCAGGCGCATTCGGCGCGGGGCCGGTCGACGACCCGGAAGCGGTCGTCCCGTTCGAACAGGGTGGGGATCTTCTCCATGACCTGCATACCCTTTCGGACCTGTCGGATGAGTTCTTCCGCGTCGATCACCCCCGCGGCCAGTCCGCCCGCCAGGGAGCGCACCAGATCGGCCACCGACACCTCCGCCTCGACGGCGACGCGCTTGAGGGCCTTCTTCTCCTCGGGCGAGATCCATGCCACCAGTCGGGACCAGCCTTCCGGCGGAGTCCAACGGGCCAGTGCCTGCGGGTTCTTGCGGGGGCGACCTCGCCCTCTTGTTTCGGGCATGGCAAGAAGCTAGAAGGAGACCTGATGTTGTGTCAATTGGCATAACAGAAAATGCGGTTCGCCAACCATGCAACTCTCTTGCTATTGCAAGTAATATGCAACAAGCTGAGCGGGCCCTTACTTCCGCCGAGGACATGGAGCCCGGTCATGCCCCGCCTGATGCCGGACACGAGGCCGCAGCGCGTTCTCGCGGCCTCGAACTTCGTCTACACCGTCGGCAGCGGTCTCTATCTCACCGCCGGGGTCCTGTACTTCACCGAGGCGGTGCACCTTCCGGCGGGCCGGGTGGGGCTCGGGCTCGGTGTCGCCGGTCTTGCCGCGCTGGTCCTGGGCGTCGCGGTCGGTCATCTGGCCGACCGGCACGGAGCGCGCGGCATCTACGCGGCCACCCTGGGTGTCCAGGCGCTGGCCACGGCCGGTTTCGTCCTGGTGGACGGCTTCTGGCCGTTCGTCCTCGCCGTCTGCGCGGCGGCCGCGGCGAAGGCGGCCGGCACGGCCGCCCGCTCCCCGCTGATCAGACACTACGGAGGCGAGCGGCCGCAGGAGTTCAGGGCCTACCTGCGGGCGGTGACCAACGTCGGCATCTCCCTCGGCGCAGTGCTCGCGGGCTGGGTCGTACAGGTGGGCACGCTCACCGCCTACCAGCTCATGGCCATCGGAAACGCGACGGCCTTCGTGGTCTCCGCGGTGATCCTGGTCCTCCTGCCTCCGGTCGCGCCCGTCCCCACGGCCGACGGCCCTCGCCGGACCGCCCTGCGGGACCGCCCCTACCTGCTGCTGACCGTCCTAGACGGCATCATGGCGATCCAGTTCAAGGTGCTCACCGTGGCCATCCCGCTCTGGATCGTCGGCGCCACCACCGCCCCGCACTGGCTCATCTCGGCCACCATGCTCACCGGCACGGTCCTCGTCGTCGCCTTCCAGGTC
Organism: Streptomyces sp. NPDC104096; assembly: GCF_055584385.1. Taxonomy (NCBI): domain Bacteria; kingdom Bacillati; phylum Actinomycetota; class Actinomycetes; order Kitasatosporales; family Streptomycetaceae; genus Streptomyces; species Streptomyces sp. NPDC104096. The sequence continues at coordinate 104,109 of NZ_JBVJMD010000019.1, read as the reverse complement.
CGCGCCGGCCGCAACGTCACCTCCCCCGCCGCGGGCGCGCAGGCCTACCGCCGGGCAGGTGTGGCCTTCCTCGTCGCCTGCGTGCTGATCTCGCTGAGCGCGGGCATCCCGGCGTGGGCGGCCGCGGCTCTGCTCCTTGTCGCGGTGGTGATCCACACGGTGGGTGAACTGTGGCACTCCGCCGCGGGCTTCGAGGTCTCCTTCGCTCTCGCCCCGGCCCACGCCACCGGTCAGTACCTGGGCGTGTTCGGCCTCGGCGCAGGCCTTGCCGAGGCTTTCGGCCCGGGTCTGCTCATCGCCCTGTGCATCACCTGGGGCCGCCCCGGATGGTACGTCGTAGGGGCCATGTTCGCGCTGACGGGCCTGGCGGCACCGGCGGTGGTCCGCCGGATCGAGCCGTGCCCTTCGGGCGTGCCTCGTCGACGCGGCGGTCCAGGCCGCTATCCGGCGTGGCCGAGCTCTCCCGGGCGGGCGGTCAGGCGCTCCTTGGCCGCGGGCCACTCGTCGGCGAGGATCGAGAAGTAGACCGTGTCCCGCCAGGTGCCGTCCGGGCGCCGGCGGTGGCGACGCAGTACACCCTCGCGGCGCGCCCCGATACGCGCGATCGCGGCCTGCGAGCGGTGGTTGAGGTGATCGGTCTTCAACTGCACGCGACCCATGCCCAGGTCTTCGAAAGCGTGGGTGAGCAGAAGCAGCTTCGACTCGGTATTGACGGCCGTACGCCAGTACGCGCGCCCGTACCACGTCCAACCGATCTCCAGCCGTTCGTCGGCCACGTCGATGTCCATGTACGTGGTCCAGCCGATGGCCCGGCCGCCGGCGCGGTGGACGACCGCGAAGGGAACGTACGCGCCCTGTTCGGCGGCCTCGAGCAGCGTGGCGAGCTTGCCGCCCAGTTCCGCCTGGGTCCGGGGCGCCGGGCCGCCCTGCCACCGCCACACCTCCTCGTCACCGCCGCCCGCCTCGAAGAGGTCGCCGAGATGGTCCATCGTGAGGGGTTCCAGGCGTACTTGGCGGCCGGTGAGGGTGCGGGGCAGCGGAGTCCGGGCAGGCATGGACCGGACGGTATCGGGGTGTCACGCCAGGAACAACTCGGCTCAGGTCCAGGGCGATTGCGCCCGCACCGGGGCAATGCCGAATGCGATGCCTGCGGTGAACGAAGGACCGAGCGCCGAACTGGCCGGTAGCCGCGCGCGAGCGTCCCATGACCACCGATGACCGAACGGGCTTCCGACAGGGTTCGAGCCCCGTTCCCAGACTTCACCGTTAAGCTCCGGTACCCATCAACGGGCAAGGCACGCACCGACGTTCGGCGTGCATCACCGATCGCCAAGCCGAAATCGGAAATCAGAGATCCGAAATCCGGGAGGACATTCATGGCAGAGCAGGATCCGAAAGGCCGAGCGGGACAGGCGGCGACATCTCATGCGCCGCAGTGGGCCGAGAACGGTCCGCCGATCTGGCAGCCGGCGGTCGAGACCGACCGTGTCCGCTCGGCCGCCGCGGGCCTCGGTGCCTTGAGGCTGGCCCGGAGGGAGCCCGGCAGGACGGGCGAGTCCCTGCGCGGTCTCGGGCTCGCCGTCGGTTCGGCGGCCGGCCTGGTGGTGATGGGCCTGGTCCTGTCCCGGTTCGAGGACTCGGGCTGGACGGGGATCTTCCGTGGGCTGGCCATCGCGCTGCTCGCGGGCGTGCTGGTCGGCCTGATCCGGGCGGTGCGCGGGCTGGTGCGGGCCCGGATGGCGATCTACGTCTACGACCACGGCCTGGTCGGCACGGCCCGGAGCCGCGTCAGGGCGATCCGTTGGGAGCAGGTGACCCAGATCGTCGTCTTCTCCAGCGAGGGCGTGCACATAGCCGCGGGGGACTGGCCGATGATCATTCCGGCCGATGTGGTCGGCGGAGGAGCGGACCGGGCCGAGTTCCTGGACGCCGTCGTCTCACCGCTGGAGCAGCGGGGCGTCGAGGTCCGACGCTTCTGACCGTCCCGTGGGCGCCGACGTCCCCACGGCGCCCACGGGACGCGTCACCGGACGGCTCGACACGAAAGGTGCCGTCGGCGCCGGACCGGCGCCCGGGAACGGCTGACCGAGGAGCCCTTCCGGTGCCCCTTTTCATCCCCGGCGAAGCGGTTACGATCTTCCGGCATCGACGGGGAGGAAGATCGCCATGAGTATGGGGCTCGCAGGGCTGCCGGGCAGAGAGTGGATGGTCAAGGACGCGAAGGGCCGTAAGCACAGCTACGACTCCGAAGAAGAAGCGTTCGAGGAACTGCACGAGTACGGGGAGGGCGCCACTGTGTGGACCCGCGACGTGTACCGGGTCATGTTCGTCACCAAGTCGGTCGAGGGCTGGAAGCAGGTCCCTCACCCGCGCGGCGACTGAACTCGACCGAGTGGGCGATGCGGCGCCAGGTCTTCCGGGCGATGTAGAGAACCCGTCGACGGCTCCGTTCACAGGGTGACGGCGCCGGACCGGGGCCGCATCGACGATCGAGGAGTACACGTGCCGAAGTTCCTGTTGATGGTCGACCACGACGGTGGAGTGTTCGAGCAGCCGATGGACGAGTGGGATCCCGGCGACATCGCGGCGCACTTCGACTACTACGCGGCACTGACCGAGGAGTTGGTCGCCAGTGGGGAGATGGTGCAGTTCACCGGGCTGGCCGATCCGCGGCTGGCCCGCATCGTGCGCTCGGACGGCGCCGCGGCTCCGGTGGTGACGGACGGCCCGTTCCCGGAGTCCAAGGAGGTCCTGGCCGGGTTCAACGTGGTCGACGTGGAGTCCGAGGCGCGTGCCGTGGAGATAGCCGCGAGGATCTCGGCGGTGCCCGGCCCGGGCGGGGTACCGACGCAGCAGCCGGTCGAGGTGCGTCAGGTGATGAACGACACCGCGTTCGACCTGTGACCGAACGGCCTTGCGTCGAGGACCTGTTGCGCTCGCTGGCGCCGCAGGTCCTCGGTCTGCTCGTGCGACGGCTGGGCGACTTCGACGCGTGCGAGGACGCGGTCCAGGAGGCCCTGATCGCCGCGGCCCGGCACTGGCCCGAGCACGGGGTGCCGGAAAGTCCACGCGGCTGGCTGCTGCGGACCGCCACGCACCGCTACACCGACCAGCTGCGCAGCGAGGCGGCACGACGGCGGCGCGAGGAGCGTGTGGCCAGGGAACCGGTACCGGCCGGGGTCCCGGAAGCCGACGACTGCCTGGCGCTGCTGTTCATGTGCTGTCATCCCGCGCTCACCCCCGCCTCGGCGATCGCCCTGACGCTCCGGGCCGTCGGCGGCCTGACGACCGCCCAGATCGCAGCCGCCTACCTGGTGCCCGAGGCGACGATGGCGCAGCGCATCAGCCGGGCCAAGCAGCGCCTGAAGGCGTCGTCGGCGCGGTTCGACGTGCCCGAGCCGGATGCGCCGGACTGGCTGGGGCGGCTGCGGTCCGTGCTGCGGGTGCTGTATCTGCTGTTCAACGAGGGCTACACCGCCTCCGCGGGTACGACGCTGCACCGGGCGGATCTCGCCGGTGAGGCCATCCGGCTGGCCCGGCGGGTGCACCGGCTCCTGCCGGCCGAGGGCGAGGCGGCCGGGCTGCTGGCACTGATGCTGCTGACCGAGGCCCGCCGTCCGGCGCGTACCGGTCCGCACGGCGAACTGGTGCCCCTGGCCGAGCAGGACCGCACCCTGTGGGACCGGCGCCTGATCCAGGAGGGCACCGCGCTGCTGATCGGCACGTTCGCCCACGGGCAACGGCCCGGCGAATACCGGTTGCAGGCCGCCGTCGCGGCCGTCCACGACCGCGCCGCCCACGCCCGGGACACCGACTGGCCGCAGATCCTCGGTCTGTACGAGGTACTGGAGCAGGTGACGGGCAGTCCGCTGGTCACGCTCAACCGTGCGGTCGCCCTCGCGATGGCGGACACACCGGCCACCGCCCTGGCGCTGCTGGACCGGCTCGACGACGGCGGCCGCGGTCCGCTGGCCGGTCATCACCGCGTGCACGCGGTGCGGGCCCATCTGCTGGAGATGGCCGGAGAGTCGGAGACGGCCGCGCACCACTACCGCCTCGCCGCGGCCCTGACCGCCAGCACGCCCGAGCAGCGCTACCTCACGGGCAAGGCCGCCGCGCTGCACCGGCGCGTACGGCCGGCGGCCGGCTGAGTCGACGGGGCGCCGCGCCATCGGTGCGGCGGGCACGGGCCGTTGCGGAGCGGAGGGCCGTTACCCACTTTCGGGTGACGGCCTGCTCGGTCCCGGCCTGGTGCGGAGCGGCGATCGGGTGGTGTTCCCCAACGCTCGCACGGGCTGGTGGCCTGTCGGGGCGTCGAACACGGATGCAGTCGACATACATGGGTGATACATCCAAGAGTTACGGAAATATGGGCAACTTGTAACAGCGGCTGGTTTACAGACCAAAGGCGCAGCATTGCGGACAGAGTGTGTGTGCGGCCGCAAAAGGGGGCCGTTACCTCGTACACCGCGTCGGTGCCGCGGCGGCTCGCAAGGCCGCATCCGCATCGACGCCCGCACCATCAGGGGGACTTCATGTCCGCTTCTGTCTTTGCCACCGCCCGCACTCTCTCCGCTCGCCGTCTGGCCGCCGCCGCGCTGGCGGCCGGCGCCGTGGTGGGCGTGGCGGCGCTGCCGGCGTCCGCGGCCGGAGTGGCCCGGCCGCACCAGCCGCAGGTGAAGATCACGGCCGTCCAGGCCGACTCCCCCGGACGTGACGAGCGTTCCGACCGCTCGCTGAACAAGGAATGGGTCGAGCTGAGCAACACCACGCGCCAGGCCGTCAACCTCGACGGCTGGACCCTGCGCGACAACGTCGGCCGCACCTACACCTTCCACCACTACCGTCTGGGCGGCCGCGACACGGTCCGTATCCACACCGGTCAGGGCCGTGACACCCGCACCGACCTGTACCAGGACCGCCGCTACCACGTCTGGGACAACGACCGCGGCACCATCACCCTGCGCGACAACCGCGGCCGCTTCATCGACGACGAGTCCTGGGGCCGCAACCGCGGTCACGGCGACGACCGCGGTCACGGTGACAACCGGGGTCACGGTGACAACCGGGGTCACGGTGACGACCACCGTCCGGGCGGCAACCGTCACTGATCCCGCACATCATGCCCGGGCGGCTGAACCCGCCACCCGGACACGGTGACGACACGGCGGCGTGCCGGCCCCGCAAGGGTCCGGCACGCCGTCTTCGGTTTCACGGACCCGACGAGCCGCGTCACTTGGTCGGGACTCTCGACGAGGGGCCGGACGCGGCTTCGCGGAGGGGAGCCGCGGTGTCCCGCTCGTCGGCGATGCCGACCGTGCCGTCGGGGAAGCGCTGGACCGAGCGCACGCCGGGCAGCAGGTTCAGCAGCAGACACGGTGTGCCGATGAGGGCCGCGGCCGCCAGCAGCGTCGTACGCATTCCGAGGAACTGGGCGACCGGAGCGGCGGCGGCGTAGCCGGCGGGCATGGCGATCAACGAGATCATCCAGTCCAGCGAGCTGACCCGGGCCAGTATCTCCTCGGGGAAGAGCTGCTGCTGCGTGGTCGCCAGAACCTCGCCGACGAGCGAGGTCATGGCGAAGGCCACGGCCACGCCGAGGGCGACGACGAGGAGCGGCGCCGGGGGCGCGAGCAGCGCCAACGGGAGGATGCCGAGGACCGCGGCCGCGTTCGAGGTGACCAGAGGGCGGCGCGGCCGGTACCGCAGCGCGGCCAGTCCGCCGACGATGGAACCCACCGAACCGGTGAGCATGATGACGCTCCAGGCGGTGGCTCCGCCGTGGCCGTGCTCCATCACGACCGGGCCGAGGACGAAGAAGAACGCTATCGCGAAGTTCCACACGCCCCAGCAGAGCAGATTGGCCAGGTACCAGCGGCGCCGGGCCACCGCCAGCCAGCCGTCGCGCAGGTCCGCGAAGAAGTGCTGCCGTTCCGACCGCCGGGCCTGCCTGTGCAGGTGCATCCGGGAGACCAGTACGAAGCTCAGCAGGAAGCTGACGGCGTTGACGAGGATCGCGGTGCCTGGACCGGAGATCGCCAGCAGCAGCGCGGCGAGGGCCGGGCCGAGCACCTTGGTGGTGCTGTCGGTCAGGCCGAGCAGGGCGTTCGCCGGTTGGAGCTGCTCGGCGCCGACGATCTCGGGCAGGACGGCCCTCGACGCCGGGGTGAAGAAGGCGAAGGCCATGCCGGCGATCGTGTACGTGACGGCGAACTGCCACACCGTCACCTGGTGCAGGAAGATCATCACGGCCAGCAGGCCGTAGCAGAGCGCCTGGACGGCGTCGGTCGCCAGCAGCACCAGCTTGCGCGACAGCCGGTCCGCCCAGACACCGCCCACCGGCAGCATCGCCACCTGACCGACCGCATGGCAGGTCAGCACCGTGCCGACATCCAGGGCGCTGCCACCCGAGCGCAGAACGGCGAAGACCACGGTCACAGGTATCAGGGCATTGCCCATCGCGGAGACGCTGCGCGCGGTCCACAGGACTCGGTAGGGGCGCTCCCGCAGCGGGCGCAACGACTTGGGCATGGGCATGGGCATGGGCAGCCTTGCTTTCCGAGTGACGGGGTGTACGGAACGACCACGGGCTCGCGGTCCTCGAACCGGCTCCGGCCCGCAAGGACGCCCTTCGGCCCGCAAGGACGCCCTTCGGCCCCGCACTTCGGTCACGGCCTTCGGGAACCGCTCGGGCGAGAGGCGTCAGGCGGTGGTGCGGAACCGCCGCCGGTAGGCCGCGGGCGTGGTGCCGGTCTGCTTGCGCAGCGCGCGGTGGAGCGTCTCCACCGAGCCGAGTCCACACGCGGCGGCGACCCGGTCCAGAGGCTGGTCGGTGCCTTCCAACAGCCGACGGGCCGCTTCCACCCGTACGGCCTCGACGTAGGCGCCCGGGGTGGTCCCGGTCTCCTGGCGGAAGACCCGCGCGAAGTGGCGCTCGCTCAGACACATCCGGGCCGCGAGGGCGGCGGCGGACAGGTCGCCGTCCAGGTGGTCGACGATGAACATCCGCAGATCGTCGATCGCGCGACGGGTCGCGGGCGGCCGGCTCAGCGGGACCGAGAACTGGCTCTGCCCGCCCTGGCGTTTGAGGTACATGACCAGTTGCCGCGCCACCGCCAGAGCGACCTCCTCGCCCAGGTCCTCGGCGACCAGCGCCAGGGCCAGGTCCATGCAGGAGCTGATCCCGGCGCCGGTCCACACGTTGCCGCAGCGCACGAAGATCGGGTCGGGGTCGACGGCGACCTCGGGATGGTCCGCCGCCAACTGCGCCGCGGCCGACCAGTGGGTCGTCGCCGTCCTGCCGTCGAGCAGCCCGGCGGCGGCCAGCAGGTGCGCGCCCACACACACCGACACGACCCGTCGGGCCAGCGGTGCGACCCGGGCGACCCACGCCACGACGTCGCCGTCCACGCGGGCGACCTGGCCGTCGGGGCCCGCATCGACCGCCCCGGGGACCAGCAGCGTGTCCAGTACGCCGTCCACCTCGTCGAAGGCCAGGTCCGCGACCAGCCGCAGCCCCGCCGACGTGAGCACCTCACCGCGCTCCTGCCCCGCGAGCTCGACCCGGTAGCCCGCGGCGCCCCCGGTCTCCCGATCGGCCACGGCGAAGACCTCGGCCGGGCCGGTGACGTCGAGGAGGTCGACGCCGGGGAAGACCGCGACGACGACGCGGCGGGTGGTGGACATGGCTCCATCCTGACCCGCGTGACTCGGCGGCGGCAATGACGCTCTGCTGCCAGAAACGGACATGACGGTCCGGCGGGGCAGGGCGCGCCGGGTCGGCTGCCTCGCCCGCCTCCGCTGCTTCGCCGGGCGGCGACGGCGATTCACCCGGTGCCTGCCGCCTCCTGGGCGGCCATGACCTCGTCGCCGTACTCGAAGGCCCAGGCGCCGACGGCGTCGATGGGCCTGGCAAGATGCGGCCCGGCCATCGGGAAGCGGACGGCGGTACGCGCGCCTTCCGTCAGGGGCGAGGTTCGCCGTGGAAGACCTGGCCGGTGTGCCAGGCGAGGTGTTCGGCCGCGACAGGGAGCGCGCCCGGTTGCGGCCCGATGAGCGGGCGGCCGGAAAGCGCGATGACGTGCTGGTGTGCCGCGTGGCCATGGCCGACGAACCGCTGGGAGACGAGGACGCGGTGACTGCCGTCGACCCCGAGGACGCCTTTGTCGAAGAGCTTGTGGTGCAGCGAGCACAGGCACAGCCCGTTGTCGACGTCGTCCGGTCCGCCGAACGCCCACCAGTGCACGTGCGCGGCCTCCAGACCGACCGGCACCGTGCCGATCCGGCCGTCGTAGCCGCAGAACGCGCAACGGTATTCGTACGCGGTGAGCACCGCCTCCCGCATACGCCGGTTCCGCTGCCTCCGTACCGCCGAGAGCCGCTCGGCCTGTGCGGGTTCCAGGTCCAGCCCGACCGCTTCGCACAACTCGCCGTGAAGGGACGGCGGAAAGTGCAGATCGAGCAGCAATCGGGCCATCCGCGCCAGCAGTCGAGGTTCGCACCGCAGTGCGGTCCTGAGTTCCGGAGCCAGCCGGCCCGTGGCCCCTGTCGCGCGGAGATCTCCCACTCCGCTCCCAGGGCTGCCGTGCCCGTGGTCGGTGCGCACCTCCCACACGCCGTCGCTGACGAGATGGTGGAACGGGTAGGCCGGGGTCGTCCTGTTGGGCGGGCCGTACTCGGTCAGCAGCCGCTGCAGATCCCGCTCGATCGAGCTGTACCGCAACCGGCTGTCGGCATCCTCCTGGAACCTCCCGAGGGCATAAAGCAGCAGCAGCGGCTTGTGCGGAGCGCGCGTCCCGCTCCTGGTCCACTGCCTGAGCTTCGCGGTGCGCTCCAGCCAGTCCATGACAGATGATCGTAGATCTGCCGGTGAGCTCTGTTCAGCGGGACCGGTAGATCCCCTCGAGGTCGTCCTGGGCCCATGCCGCGTATTCCTCGAAGCCCGTGTTGCCGATGCTCAGGTCGGCGTGGACGTCCTGGACCCCGGCGGGGGTCGTGTCGAGTGTCTTCCCCGGGTTCCCTCAGCGCCGCCACCACGTCCTGCCATGCCCGCTCGTCGTGGTAGTCGGTCCTGAGGACCAGGGCGTCGAACTCACCACGGCCGGTGACGGCGGGCAGTTCTCCCACGGGGTCCTTCTCCTCGACGACGATCGGTGGGTCGTGTCCGACCGTCTCGTGGCGCGGCCAGGGTGTGTCCGGTGAAGGGTGACAGGTGGACTTTCCAACGGCGCTGTGTCGCGGCCGCGTTGTTGGTTAGGGTGGCGAGCGGAGACCGTTTGCGGTGCCCTTGGCCAGAGTGAGCGACAGTGGGGGAAGGTCGCGCCAGTGAGGATCCGGAACGCCAGTCGCCGATCACGGCACAGCACCGCGGGCCCGCCGGACCTGGTGGGCGGGTGAGCGGCCGGTCGGAGCCCGTGGTGCCGCCGAAGTTGCGCGGGTGGCTCGGGCTGGCCGCGGCCCTCGCCGCGCTGGTGGTCGTCGTGCTCGGGGTCCGGTACGCCGGTGAGAGCGAGCCCGGCACGCTGGACGCGCGGATCGGGTCGGCGCTGTACGAGGTCGGGCCGCGGTGGCGGCAGGTCGCTCTCGCCCTGGACTTTCTGGGGGAGCCCGGGGGATCGGTGATGCTGGTCGGTGCCCTCGTGACGGGCTGCCTGCTGCTTCGACGTCCTCGCGCGGCGGTGCTCGTCGTCGGCGGGGCCGGGGCGGCCGTGGTGACGGCGACGCTGCTCAAGTCCGTGGTGGGACGCACCATCCACGGCGAGCACCTGTCCTACCCGAGCGGCCACACCGCCTTCGCCACCGCGCTCGCGCTCGTCGTGGCGCTGACCGCGACCGGCCGGCCCGGCCTCGGCAGGACGGCGGGCATGTCGCTCGTGCTCGCCGCCGCGCTGGTCGCCGGTGCGGCCATGGGCTGGGCGCAGGTCACCCTGGGCGCGCACTACCCGACCGACGCCCTCGGCGGCTGGTGCACCGCGCTGGCGGTGGTCCCGGCGACCGCGTGGCTCGTCGACCTGACAGCCGACCGGATGCCCGGCCGGACGTCCGGTCGCGGCGTGGACCGACCGGCGGACCGCCCGTCCGATCGGTCAACCGATCGGTCAACTGATCGGACAGCCGATCCGACGGCTGACCGGACAGCCGACGCCGTTCACCGGGAGCACCGCTGACGTCACGTCACGCCAAGCGGCGGAACACGGGCTTCACCGGTCGGCCGGCCAGCCAGGGGGTCGGGTCGGCGGCGTCCAGCGCCTTGCGGTAGACCGCGCAGGCCTGGGCCACCACCTCGACCGTGCGGTCGATGTCGGCGTCGTCCAGCGCGCTGCTCACCACGAACGACGGGGCCAGCACCCCGCCCGCGAGGAGCCGGCGCAGGAACAGGGTGCGGTACTCCTGCGACGGCAGGCCGTTCTCGTCGAGGGTGGCGAAGACCAGGTTGCTGGCCCGCCCCCGCACGACGATGTGGTCGCCGACGCCCGCGTCGGCCGCGGCCGCGCGCACCCCGGCGGCCAGCCGCTCGCCGAGGGCGTGCAGCCGCGCGGTGATGCCCTCTTCGGTATAGGTGGCCAGCACGGCCATCGCGGCCGCCAGGGAATGCGTCTCCGCACCGTGCGTGGTGGACAGCAGGAACACCCGGTCGCCGGGGTGACGCAGCCCGCCCCGCTCCATCAGCTCGCGGCGCCCGGCCAGCGCGGAGACCGCGAATCCGTTGCCCAGCGCCTTGCCGAACGTGGAGAGGTCGGGGACGACTCCGTACAGGCCCTGGGCGCCCGCCTCGGACCAGCGCAGACCGGTGATCATCTCGTCGAAGACCAGGACACAGCCGTGTCGGTCGGCCAGCTCGCGCAGGCCGGCGAGATAGCCGGGCGGCGGCTCGCACTGGGCGGCCGGTTCGAGGATCAGACAGGCGACCTCGTCCTGGTGGCGGGTGAGCAGTTCCTCCGTGGCGGCGAGGTCCCCGTAAGGGAACGTCACGGTCAGCTCGTTGGTCGCCGACGGAACGCCGGCGGACATCGGTGTGGTGCCGATGAACCAGTCGTCGACGGAGAAGAACGGATGGTCGGCGCAGATCGCCACCCGTGGACGCCCGGTGGCGGCGCGGGCGAGGCGCACCGCCGCGGTCGTGGCGTCGGAGCCGTTCTTGGCGAACTTCACCATCTCGGCGGTCGGCACCGTGGCCAGGAAACGTTCCGCGGCCTCTACCTCCACGATGGACGGCCGTACGAAGTTGCTGCCGCGGTCGAGTTCGCGCCGTACCGCCTCGTTCACGCGCGGGTGGGCGTGGCCGAGGCTGACCGACCGCAGGCCGGAGCCGTACTCGATGTAGCGGTTGCCGTCGACGTCCCACACGTGGGCACCGCTGCCGTGGCTGATGACCGGGGCCAGGTGCTCGGGGTACTGGTCGTCGCCCTTGGCGTAGGTGTGCGCGCCCCCGGGGATCAGGGCGTGCAGCCGCTCGTTGGCTGTCCGCGACAGGGGCAGTTGGAGCTCTTCGGTGTCCACGGGTACCTCAACTTTCTGTGTGCTTCAGGACTTCGGCGAGGCTCGGCGCCTCCCGGTCCCGTTGGGACATCGAGGTGACCGGCAGCGGCCAGGCGATGGCGAGCTCCGGGTCGTCGAAGGCGATCGTCACGTCCTCGGACGGATCGTGCGGGCGGTCGATCCGGTACGAGGTGTCGGCGGTGTCGGTCAGCGCCTGGAAGCCGTGCGCGCACCCCGCCGGGATGTACAGGGTCACCTGCGTCTCGCCGGACAACTCGAAGGTGGCCACGTTGCGGTACGTCGGCGAGTCCGTCCGCAGGTCCACGACGACGTCGAAGATCCTCCCGTACGAGCACCGCACCAGCTTGGCCTCGCCCGCGCCGGAACGCAGGTGCAGCCCGCGCAGCACGCCCCGGACCGAACGGGACACGCTGTCCTGGATGAAGGCGTCGGGGTCGAGGCCCACCGAGCGGACCACGTCGGCGTCGAAGGTGCGGCAGAAGAAGCCGCGTTCGTCGGCGTACGGTGTCGGCTCGAAGAGGAACGCACCGGTGATCGCCGGGACTTCGGTCGCTCTCATGAGGTCTCCCGCAGGGCGTGGGCGTTGTCGGCCGCCGGGAACAGGGCCGTTGTCAGAGCGGTGAACTGGCGGTCGAGGTGCCGGACGGCGTCCTCGTTGCGCTCGGCGAGGATCCGCCGCGTGTCCGCCGAGTTCTTCTCCAGCTCCCGGAACTGTTCGAGCAGCCGGTCGGCGTCGACCTCGCGGGCCGGGTGGCAGTAAGCGCCCAGCCCCATACCGGCCATGAGCGCGTCGCTCTTCGCCGCGTAGCTGAGCGCGAGCGTCGGTGTGCCGGCCTTCAGCGCGCAGATCAGGTTGTGGTAGCGGGTCGCCACCACACTGTCGGCGGCCGCCATCTCCTTCATCACGTCGGCCAGCGAGGCCGGCTCGGCGACGGTGACCAGCGGTGAGTCCACCGCGTCGAGGATCGCGGACACCACCGTCGCGTCGACGTCGTCACCGGTGATCAGCCGGACCTGCCTGCCCTCCTCGACCAGGGTCCGGACGAACCGGGTCGTGCCGTCGAGGTAGCGCCGGTGGATCTCCTCGGCCCGGGCACGGTCGTCGTCGCTGCCGTGGAAGGCCATGACACCGACGCAGACCGGGCCCGGCGGGTCCGAGGGCGCGCCCGCGGGCGGCGCGGGCAGGGAGAACGCGAGGTCCGGGTGGACCTCGTCGCGCGCGGTGTCCACGCCCATCGCCCGCATCGCGTCGCGGGACGGGGCGTCCCGGTACGACCGGTACGCGGCCAGCCGCGCCGACCAGCGCACCAGGGTCCGGGTCGCCCGGTTGCCGATCGGAGCGGCGCCGACGCCGACCAGCGCCACCTTGGCGCCGGACAGCCGGCCGGACGCGCAGAGCAGGAACAGCGCGTACGGGAAGCCCCACGGCCGCAGCGGCAGCGTGGCCTCCAGGACACCCATGCCCGGGACGATCACCACGTCGTGCCCGCGCACCCAGGCGGCGGTGCGGAAGACGTCGACGAGCTTGCCGAGGCCCTTCCCCGCGACCGCGCCGACCCGTGACGCGGTCCGGTACTCCCCGCGGTACCAGTGCAGCCGCGTCGCGGGTATCCCGTACCGGGCCGTGACGGCCTCGGGCCCGCCGCACAGCGCGTCCACGGCCGCCTCCGGGTGCCTGTCCCGGAGGTACCCGAGGACGGCCTCGAGGGACCCGTCGTTGCCGAGGTTGCCGGAGCCGAGCAGGCCGAACACCCCGACCCGCACCGGCCTTTCGTCCGCGGGTGTCATGACTGCCTGCCCTCCCGGCCGGCGACCAGGGCGTCGACGGAGACGGCGAGCCGTTCCTGGGCGACCGGGGCGCGGTCCTCGACCCGCTCGCCGGCGCCCGGCCGGACCCGGCTGGTCATCCACGCGGCGAGGTGGCGGAAGCACGCGCGCCGGTCGGCCGGGGACAGCGGCGCCCGCCGGATCGCCGAGGCGAAGCCCCAGACGTACTCGGCGAGCAGCCGGGGCGTCGGGTGCAGCGCGCCCGCCCGGCGCGGGTCCAGGTTGACGCACCGGGAGCGCTTGCTGGGGTTGGCCCGCTCGGCGCGGGTGGGGTGGTCGCGGCGGAAGTACAGCACCTCCGGCACCTGGTGGAAGGGCCCGTGCAGAGTGATCTCGGCGACGTAGGTGCGGTCCGCGTGGTGGTAGCTGTCCATCGGTTTCACGCGGCGCAGCACGTCGGTCCGCATCACCCCGTAGAAGTCGTCGCCGCCGGGTTCGAACAGCAGACTGCGGAAGCGCTCCGGGGCGTGCGGCGAGTCGGTGGCGAGACCGTACTCGTAGGGGACCTTCACGCGGGCGTCGCCGTCGATGACCGCCTGACCGGTGTGCGCGAGGATCATCTCCGGGCGCTCGTCCAGCGCCTCCACGCAGACCCGCAGCAGGTCGCGGCCGTACAGGTCGTCGTGCGAGGCCCACTTGAACAGCTCGCCCCGGGACTCGGCGAGCACCAGGTTGTGGTTGGGCGTCGCGCCGATGTTGCGGGGCAGCCGCAGGTAGCGGATGCGGGAGTCCTTCGCCGCGTACCGGCGGCAGATGTCCTCGGTCCCGTCGGTCGAGGCGTTGTCGGAGACGACCAGCTCGAAGTCCTCGTAGGTCTGGCCGAGCAGGGCGTCGAACGACTCGGCCAGGTACTCCTCGCCGTTGTACACGGGCAGCCCGATGCTCAGCCGGGGATGGGCGGTCATGTCGTCCTCACTTCGCGGATCGGGTCTTGACGTTGCTCGCGCAGGGCGGAGCGCAACTGCAGCCACCACACGGCGGAGCTGGTGAGGGTCGCGGCGGCGACGCCCCAGGACGAGCCGACCGTGCCGGCCAGGACCGCCCCGCCGAGGCCGCCGCCGGCGTAGCAGACGGACGCGAACATCTGGCAGCGCAGGCTGCGCCGGGCCGCGCCGAGCGCGCGCAGTCCGGCCGCCGCGCCGGTGCCGAGGCTGGCGCCCGCGACACCGAGCGTGGCCGGCACGATGAGCTGGGCGGCGGAGTGCCAGACGTCGCCGAGGACGAGCTCGCCGAGCCGGTCCGGCATCAGCAGCAGAGCCGCGCCCCAGAGCACGCACGCGCCGGCCTGCCCGGCGCCGAGGAGGAGGCAGAACTTCCCCAGCCGGTGCGGGGCCCGCTTCAGCACCCGGGCCGCCTCGGCGACGGTGACCAGCGACAGTCCCATCAGCACGGCGAGGAACGGGCCGAGCAGCAGTTCGGCGCCCCGGACCGCACCCACCGAGCCGACCCCGACGATCACGCCGAGGCCGTACGCCCGCAGCTGGTACGCGCCGCTGAGGCCGACGTTCTCGACCAGGTACCGGTAGCCGAGGTCGCGCTGCTCGCGCATCCACCCGGGCGCCCCGGTCGTCCGGGGCCGGATGCCGGACTGGAGCCAGCCGTACGCCGCGGCCACCGCGGCGGAGCCGCCCCAGGCGAACACGAAGGCGGCCACGCTGCCCACATGGGCCGCCACCACCATGGCCGGGACGAGCGCGACGCCCCACACGACGTCGTTGACGAACGCCTTCCGCCCGGCGCCGGCGGCGAAGAAGGAGTACCGCCAGGCGTCCTGGAGCAGCAGCGCGGGCAGCACGACGCCGAGGACGGCGAACGCCGGTCCGACGCTGCCGCCGATGCCGAGACCGGCCACCAGGCACACCGCGCCGAGGGCGGTGCCGACGCCGAGGGCGGTACCCGTCGAGCGGGCCACCGCCCCCCGCCAGGACGCCTCCGGCACACCGCTGAAGCGCACCACGAGCGGGTCGGTGGCCAGCCCGCGTGACACGTTGAGCACGACGCCGTAGGTCACCCAGGCCAGGCTGAACACACCGAAGGCGGTGGGTCCCAGCGAGCGGGCCACATAGATCCCCACCACGAAGTTGGACGCGCTGGAGGCCGCCTGGTCGGCCAGCCCCCAGGACAGCCGGCCGAACATGGCCCGCTTGGCGGTCCCCCCGGCGCGTTCGGCCGGTGCCTCCGGCGCCGTCGTCATCTCCCCCTCGGTGGTCATCGGCGTCACGCCTTGATCAGTTCGGCGCCGTGCAGCGCGTCGGCCGCCGCGGCGACGGTGTCGAACGGCAGCCCGGAGCGCTCGGCGACGTCCAGCAGCGTGTGCTCGCCGTCGGCGAGGCTGAGCACCCACAGCATGGCCATCTGCGCCTGCTTCGCGTCGCTGCGGCCGCCCAGCGAGTCGTACAGCCCCCGGCGGCCCAACTGCGGCTCGCCGTACGGGCTGAGGTTGACGTACCGCCGGTTGCGGTCCAGGACGGCGAACGCCTCGCGGCAGACGGCGAGGGTGTCCGCCATCGCCTCCGGGGAGACGAAGTCCGGGTCGTCCGCCGAGGTGTGGTACTCGGGGTACCCGGCGTACGGGGTCCGGCTGAGCGAGCCCACACCGAGATCGAACCCGGGGGAGCAGTACTGCCGCTCGTCGTAGCCGTACGGGGTGAACTCGTCGATCCGGTGCGGGCGTTCGGAGTCGGTCAGTACGTGCCGCAGCACCCGGTCGATCTCCGCGTCGCCGCGCCTGCTCTGCTTGTACGTCAGGTCGCCCCGGTCCCCGGCGCAGGCCAGCACCAGCCCGTGCCTGACCCGGTCGATCCGCTCCACGTTGCGGGCGAGCCAGGTGATCGCCCCGATGGTGCCGGGCGCGAAGATGAACCGGTAGGTGTAGTACGGCGTCTGCTCCGCCAGCGCCCGCGCGAGATACGTCGCCACCGCGATGCCGGCCAGGTTGTCGTTGGCCAGCGACGGGTGGCAGACATGGCAGGAGACGATCACCTCGTCCGCCACCTGGCCGGGGACCACATGCTCGGCGTAGGTGAGGTGGCCGTCGGCGAGCGTGGAGTCGACGCACACCTCGTACTCGCCGTCCGGCATCGCGTCCAGGGTCTCCTGGGCCAGGCAGAACCCCCACTCCGGCTTGTAGTAACTGGTGCGGTACGGCACCCAGGACGGGTGCTCCGGCAGGGTGTGCAGGTGTGCGCGCAGCTCGGACAGCGGCACGGTCGCCGACACCGGCACGCTGTAGCCGAGCACGTGCAGGCTGGACGCGGCGAGGTCGACGATCCGCCTGCCCGTGCCGTCGGCGATGTACGCGTCCCGGATGTTCCACTCCTGGGGCACCGTCCAGTCGAGCACCTGCGTACCCGTCGGCACCTCGTGCACCGTGAGCGGGATGTACTCGCCGACGATGTCCAGGGTGGCGCGCACCCCGTCGCCGGTGATGCTCCGGCACAGCGGGTACATCCGCCGCACCAGTTCGTGCATCTCCTCGCCGGCACCTCTTTTTGCACGAGTGGTCACCGGCGCCACCGCAGGGTGTCGTCGACGGCGCCCGCGTCGGAGGCCGCGCGCAGCACGGCGAGCCGGGTGAAGCGCTGCTCGAAGTTCTCCCGGGTCAGCCCGTGCTCGCGGTAGGCGTCGGCGAGTTCGAGCGCGCCCCGCTTCACCGTCCATTCGCAGTCGAAGCCGGGGATCGCCGTACGGAACCGGGAGAAGTCCACCCGGTAGGACCGCGGGTCGGCGCCGTTCTCCCCGGTGATCACCACCTTCGCGCCGGACACCGCCTCGGCGACCTGCTCGGCGATCTCGGCGACCGTGACGTTGTTGGTCTCGCTGCCGATGTTGAACGCCCGGTCGTGCACCGCCTCGCGCGGCGCGTCCAGCGCGGCCGTGAAGGCCCGCGCGATGTCGGCGGCGTGCACCAGCGGGCGCCAGGGGGTGCCGTCGGACAGGACGAGCACCTCGCCGGAGAGCAGGGCGTGGCCCACCAGGTTGTTCAGCACGATGTCGGCGCGCAGCCGGGGCGAGAAGCCGAAGGCGGTGGCGTTGCGCATGTACACCGGGGTGAAGTCGCCGTCGGCGAGCTCGTGCAGGTCGTCCTCCACCCGCACCTTGGACTCCGCGTACGGTGTCACCGGCCGCAACGGCGCGTCCTCGGCCACGAGTTCGTCGCCGCCCGCGGCTCCGTAGACCGAGCACGTCGACGCGTACAGGAAGCGCCGCACCCCGGCCTCGCGGGCCAGCCGGGCCAGCTTCACGGACGCGTGGTGGTTGATGTCGTAGGTGAGGTCGGGCGCCAGCGAGCCCAGCGGGTCGTTGGACAGCGCGGCCAGGTGGATCACGGCGTCCACCCCCGCCACGTGCTCGGCCGTGACATCGCGCAGGTCGACGCGCGTCCCCGGCGGGTCGGCGGGCGTCGGGCCGAGCACGCAGTCGGCGAACAGGCCGGAGTCCAGTCCGACGACCTCGTGCCCGGCGGCCGTGAGGACCGGGGCCATGACGGTGCCCAGATAGCCCTGGTGCCCGGTCAGCAGTACGCGCAAGGTTCATTCCCCCAGGTCGAGAGTGAGTTTGGTGACCGCGAACGCCTCGGCGTAGCGCGCGTTGCATTCGATACCGCGGATCCGGGCCAGCCCCAGGAAGGCCTCCCGGTCGTACCAGGGCCGGTGCTGCTGCGAGGGATAGTGCTCCTGGAGCAGCCGCACCTTCTGTTCGGCGATCTCCGGCGACAGCGGCTGGTAAACCACCGGACGGCCGAGATCGCCGTCCCACTTGACGATCTCGTAGCCGAGCACGAGATGGTCGCGGAACGCCGTGGTCATGAGCTTGGCCAGGCCGCGGTGGTCCTGGTGCGCGTCCTCGGTGCGCGGGGCGAGCACGAGATCCGGCTCGGTCTGCCCGCGCAGTTCCTCGACCGCGCCCTTGGCCTCGTCCCAGTGCGCGGGCAGCCGGCCGTCCGGCAGCTTGTGCACGGTCAGCCGCAGATCGGCGCCCGGGCAGAAGGCGGCGAGCGCGGACCGCTCCTCCTGCTCCCGTTCGCCGCCACCGCCGGAGAGCACCAGCGCGTCGACGCGGATGCCCGGCCGCGCCAGGCACAGCGCCAGCAGTGTTCCGCCGGCGCCGATGGCGATGTCGTCGCAGTGCGCGCCCACCGCGACGATGCTGCCGAGGCGCTCGGCCCCGAGCCGGATCACGCGGTCCCCGCCTTGACGCCGGCCCGGCTCCCGGGCACGAACGCCTCCGTGCCGCCGTGTTCCCAGACGGCCCACGGGCGGTCGCCGCGGGCGTAGGCCTCGTCGAGCGCGGCCCGCTCCTTCACGGTGTCGGTCGGCTTCCAGAAGCCGCGGTGCTGGTGCGCCACCAGCCGTCCCTGCTTGGCCAGTTGGGCACAGCCGTCGGCGACCAGGTCCCCGTTCTCCGGGATGTGGTCGAAGACCTCCTGGCGCAGCACGAAGTAACCGCCGTTCTCCCACAGCGGCATGTCGCTGACCGCGGTGATGCCTCCCACCAGGCCGTCCTCGCCCAGGTCCACGCAGTGGAAGGAGGACTGCGGCGGCACCACCATCATCGACGCCCCGGCGTCGCGCCGGGCGAAGTTGTCGATCATCCTCGGCAGCGGGGCGTCGGTGAGCACGTCGGCGTAGTTGGCGAGGAACATCTCGTCGCCGTCCAGGTGGTGGCGCACCCGGCGCAGCCGCTCGCCGATCGGCGACTCGATGCCGGTCTGCGCGAAGGTGATCGTCCAGTCGGCGATGTCGGTGGACAGCAGCTCGGTCCTCCCGCCGCGCAGCACGAAGTCGTTGGACGTCGTCTCCTCGTAGTTGAGGAAGAAGTCCTTGATGTGGTGGGCGCCGTAGCCGAGGCAGAGGATGAACTCCGTGTGCCCGAAGTGCGCGTAGTAGCGCATGACATGCCAGATCAGCGGGCGCGGCCCGACCATCGCCATCGGCTTGGGCACGTCGTCGGAGGTGCCGTTGCGCATCCGCATCCCGTAACCGCCGCAGAACAGTACGACCTTCATGCCTCGACCTCGACAATGCTCAGTTCCGGTATGGGGAAGACCAGTCGGCCGCCCCACTCGTGCACGAAGGACAACTGCTCGGTCAGCTCGGCCCGCAGGTTCCACGGCAGGACGAGGACGTAGTCCGGCCTGTCGGCGGCGATCCGCTCGGGCGCCAGGATCGGGATGCGGGTGCCCGGGGTGAACCTGCCGTGCTTGTAGGGGTTGCGGTCGACCGTGTACGCGAGCAGGTCGGGCCGGATGCCGCAGTGGTTGAGCAGGGTGTTGCCCTTGCCGGGGGCGCCGTAGCCGACGACCCTCTCGCCGCGCTCGGCCGCGTCGATGAGGAACCGCAGCAGGTCCCGGCGCACCTTGGCCACCCGGGCGGAGAACTCGGTGTACCCGGACAGGTCCTGGAGCCCGGCGGCCTTCTCCCGGTCCAGCACCTCGGCCACCCGCGCGGACGGCTCGCCGGCCGCCTCGGCCGGGCGGGCCCACAGCCGGATGGAGCCGCCGTGCGTGGGCAGCAACTCGACGTCCACGAGGGCGAGTCCGCCGCTCGCCAGGGCCCGGATCGCGGAGGCGACCGTGTAGTACTGGAAGTGCTCGTGGTAGATCGTGTCGTACTGGTTCTCCTCGATCAGGGTCAGCAGGTGCTGCACCTCGATGGAGACCCAGCCGTCGTCGGCGACCAGGGCGCGCAGCCCCTGGGTGAAGCCGACCACGTCGGGGATGTGCGCGTACACGTTGTTGGCCACGACCAGGTCCGCCGGGCCGTGTTCGGCGCGGACGGCCGAGCCGGTGTCCGGGGACAGGAACTCCGTGAGCGTGGGCACACCGGAGTCCCGTGCCGTCGCGCCGACGTTCACCGAGGGCTCGATGCCCAGGCAGCGGATCCCGCGGTCCACCACGTGCTTCAGCAGATAGCCGTCGTTGCTGGCGACCTCGACCACGAAGGCGTCGGTGCCCAGCCCCAGCCGCTCGACGGCGCCGTCGACGAACGTCCGCGCGTGCTCCACCCAGGAGGTCGAGAAGGAGGAGAAGTACGCGTACTCGCTGAAGGTCTCCTCCGGTGTGATCAGCGGCGGGATCTGCGCGAGCCAGCAGTCGGTGCAGACGCGCAGGTGCAGCGGGTACGCGGGCTCGGGCCGGTCCAGTCGGTCCGCGGCGAGAAAGCTCTCGCACGGCGGGGTCGCCCCCAGATCGACGACGCTCGCGAGTGACCCCGCGCCGCAGAGTCGGCAACGTGTCATCAACTTCCCCCATCCCGCTCGCCCGGGTGTACCCCGGGCGAGCCTGTTCTTTCCCCTACCGGCGGCGGGTTGTCCCCGCCGCCGGACCGTCCCGCGATCGCGGAGCGGTACCCCTCCAGCAGGCGCTCCAGCCCGACGGCCGGGCTGAAGTCCTTCTCGTAACGGCGCCGGGCCGCCTGCCCCGTCTCCCGGTTGAGCTCCGGATCGGTCGTGATCCGGCGCAGACAGGACGCGAGCGAACCGGCGTCGCCCGGCAGGTGCCGCAGCCCGGTCACCCCGTCCTCGACGAGTTCCACGAAGGCGCCGTGCCCGGCGGCGACCGCCGGGACCCCCGCCGCCATCGCCTCCACGACCACCAGGCCGAACGCCTCCAGCCAGGTGGAGGGGGCCACCACGGCGACCGACCGCGCGATGGCCTGCCGGCACTGCGCCTGGTCGTACAGGCCGACGTAGTGCACGTCCTCCCGGCCCGCCGCCCAGGCGGTCACCTCCCGCTCCAGCGGTCCCGTGCCCGCGACCACGAGCGGCACCCCGACCCCGCCGGCGGCGGCGATCTCGTCCCACGCGGCCATGAGCAGCCGTACGCCCTTGGCCTCCGCGAGCCGCCCGAGGTACAGCAGATGCTCACCGGCGCCGCTGCGCACGACGCCCGGCTCGGGCACGAAGTTGTGCTTCACCGCCAGCCGCCCGGCCGGCATCCCGGCTCCCACCAGGACCTCGCGCTGCGCCTCGGAGATGCAGAAGAACCGCTCCACACCGGTCCACCACCGCCGCCGGTTGACCGACAGGCTGACCGCGAGCGGCACGGTCGCCAGCCGGGAGTCCCGGTAGCAGCCGTGCCGGACGGCGGGCAGCGGTGTGGCTCCGACGCACTCGGTGCACGGCCGGCCGTCCCGCTGGAGTGTGCCGGGCGGGCAGACCTGGGTGTAGTTGTGCAGCGTGGCCACGGCGGGCACGCTCGCGTCGGCGCAGGCGGCCAGCACCGCGGGCGACAGCAGCGGGAAGACGTTGTGGACGTGCACCACGTCCGGCCGCTCGGCGCGCAGCTTCGCGGCGAGCTCCTTGCGGACCGCCGGGTTCCAGGGCACCAGCAGCGGCAGTGCGGCCTTGGACGGCAGGGACCGGGCGGCGATGGTGTCGCTGCGCCGCTCGAACAGCTCGACCCGGTGGCCGCCCTCGCGCAGCAGCGTCACCTCCTGGTCGACCACCTTGTTCTCGCCGCTCGGCTGCGCCGAGGCGTAGCGGTTGTGCACCACGAGGACGTGCATCTCAGCTCGCCTCCGATCTCTGGGCCCAGCGCGGGACGCGTCGGCGGGGGACTTCGGGCGTGGAGCGGGAAGTGGCCGCGGCGGGCGTCGCCAGCAGCGAGGCGGCCACGGTCAGGTGCAGCAGATACGGCGAGGCGTCGCCCAGTCCGGCCTCGGTGTAGGACGCGATCGCGCAGTAGCTGATCAGGAAGATGGCGCAGGCCCTGGCCAGGGACGGCGGCCGCAGCAGTGCGACGCCGCCCAGCACCAGGACGACCGCCGCCACCAGGACGACGCCGATCAGTCCCTGCTCGTTGTAGACGGCCAGCCAGCTGTTGTCGATCGGCAGCCCGTCGAACGACTTGTCGCCCAGGCCGGCGCCGAACAGGAACCGCGTGGTCGTGCGGGGCTCGATCAGCAGGGCGTGCCAGACCTTGGCCCGGCCGGTGAGGCTGGAGAAGTTCTCCTGGCTCTGTCCGCGCAGGAACCACGTCTGCAACGCGGAGGCGAAGCCCACCGCGGCCACCGTGCCGATCAGCACCGCCCGGGTGAAGAACCGGCGGGCGGCGCCGCTGGTCAGGATGAGCGAGCCGATCGCCAGCGCGAGTCCGACGAGCAGGCCGAGCGTGGCCGTGCGGGTGTGGGTCAGGGCGAGCAGGACGAGCGACGGCACGATCACCACGGCCGCGCTGGTCCGGTCGGTCTGCCGGCCCAGCAGGAGCAGCACGGTGAGCCCGATGATCACCGCCGCGTACTGTCCGATCTGCGGCGGGGTGAGCGGCCACAGGGCGCCGACCAGCCGTCCGCCGTAGAGGTCGGGCAGAGCCGCGCCCGGTGAGGCGATCAGGCCGGCGGCCACCGTCCCGAGCACCGCCAGATACATCCGGATGTGGTGCCGGACGAACGTCGTGCCGCCGTCCCACCAGCGGCTGAGCAGCCACAGCGTGCCGACGAAGAGAGCCAGCCGGAAGCAGCGGAACAGCGCTCCGAACCCCGACTCCAGGTTCGCGCTGGAGATCACGCTCAGCAGCAGCAACAGGGTGAGCAGGAACACGAAGGCGCTGGGCCGGATGCGCACCCGGGGGTTGACCGCGAGGGCCAGCGCGAACGCCGTGACCAGCGCGCCCATGGTGACCATCTGGATGAGGGAGCGGGGCAGCGGGACGATGGTCTTCGCCCCGGCGGAGCCGAGCGTGTTGAGGATCAGCAGTCCCCAGACGGTTCCGACGATCTTCGGCGTGCGGCCCGCGGTCTTCGGTATGCGGTCCGCGCTGTTCGGCGTGTGGTCCGCGCGCATCTCAACCACCTTCCTGGGCGCGGAAGGTGCTGCCCGCGTCCTGCCGGTACGGCGCGGCCTGCCACTGCCGGGAGTCGAGGATCCGGCTCGGGTCGTGGGCGACGAAGCTCCACGGTCCGACGTAGACGTTGTCGTGCCAGCGGTTGTGCTGCGTGCGGGTGATCGCCTCGGCCACCCGCTCGCCCTGGTACGGCGACCAGTCCGGATACGTGCCGTAGTTGGCCAGCACCGCCATGCGGTCGCACTTGACCGTGCAGTCGACGACGGACTTGTCCAGCACGAAGCGGTTGTCGTGGATGTCCACCCGCTGGGTCTTCCACCGGCAGTCGGCGTACAGCGGCGCCGTGTCGATCGCCGGCTGTGCGCAGCGCTTCATGTCGTTCACCAGCAACGTGCAGTCACCGGAGGAGGTGTTGGCCGGGCTGTTGCAGAACCGGTCGGCGTTCTCCCACAGGGTGATCCCGGACCAGTTGTTCTCCAGCACGTTGCGATACACGTCGATCTTGTCCGTGCGGGCGTGGACCCGTGGTTCGCCGCCGGACTCGGACAGGTAGACGGTCGCGAACGGGAAGGTGTCGCCGCGCTCGGCGTACTTGCGGCCCTCGACCCAGTTGTTGCGCCGGATCGTGTTCCCCCGGACGACCGCGTTGTAGCTGGTCTCGTAGATCAGCGCGGCACCGTCGTTGGCTTCGAGCACGTTGTCCTCGATGAGGAAGTCGTTGTTGTTGGTGTCCGCCCACAACCCGGTTCCGCGGTTGTCGTGCACCCAGTTGCCGCGTACGTCGGCGCCGTCGACGGCCCAGAACTTCACGCCCCCGGTGCAGCCGCAGCCCTCCTGCTTGCGCTCCCAGTCGTCGGTGTTGTTGCCCGTGATCTCGTTGCCCTCCAGGACCAGCCCGCTGATCCGGCCGCTGCCCTTGTACGCGTTCATGCCGTACTGGCCGTTGGCGCGCAGACAGCTGGCGCGGACCTGCTGGCGGGTACCGGCCATCAGCCCGGCGCCGGAGTTGTTCCGGATCATCGCGTGCTCGATCACCCACCCGTCGGCCGAGTCGTGGTTGACCACGCCCTCGTTCTGCGGGGCGACGAAACCCTGCACGGTCAGATAGCGGATGGTGACGTCCGGGGCGGTACCGGCGAACGCGTACTGGTTGGTCCTGCGGCCGTCGAGGACCGCGCCCGGCGCGCCGAGGTAGACGTCCCCCTTCTTGGGGACGACCTGGGCGTAGCGGTCCCGGTCGAGCCTGTGCTTGCCGGGCCGCAGCCAGAACGTGGTGTTCGGGGGGCTGCTCCTGGTCTTCGCGGCCAGGTCGCCGGTCACCGCGGGGTCGACCGTCACCGCGCCCGCCGGCGCCGTCGCCGGCCCGGCCGCGGGCTCGGCGCACACCCGGGCCACGGCCGCGGTCGGCGCGGCGGTCGGCTTCGGCAGCGCGTCCGGCGTGCTCTTGCAGCCGGTCGCCGTCGGCAGGGCCAGCGCCAGCAGTGCAGCCGGCAGCGCCCAGCGCCGCCAGTTGATCCCCAAGCGTCCTTCCCCCCTAGCCGTGGAACCTGAGTACGGTGGTGAACTCCCGCGTGCCGTCGACGAAACCGGTGCCGAGCAGCGTGGTGGCGGGCTCCTTGCGTCCGAAGCCGGGGGAGTACCAGCCCAGCGGCGGTCCGCTCTCGCCGCGGTGCGCCTGCCAGCTCAGCTCCCCTGGCAGGTCGAGCTGAGCGGAGCGGTCCTCGCCGTCCCGGGTCCAGGTCAGCCGGGCCCGGTTTCCCACCAGGTCCGCGGCGACCGCCGGACCGAGGTGGAACGCCAGGCGCACGGCGGTCCGGCGGTCGCCGCGCACCTCGTCGACCACCTTCAACTCCTGGCTCGCGGCCGTCAGTTCCACCTGCCGGCGGTGCACGGAGTGCTGGTAGCCGTCGTGTTCGGCGCACCAGCGGGCCGTCCCCCCGTCGGCGGCACCGGACGGGTCCGCGGCCAGGACGCGGCTGCGGGCGTGCCGGGTCCACAGGAACGGGCCGCCGGAGACGGACTGGTCGGCGCCGTCCAGCTCCAGGGTGTTGTGGCCGAGGGTGGAGCGGAAGTACCGCCGCCACTCGGGCTGCCCGTGGTAGCAGTACGTCCCCGGGTCGGCGAGCACGTCGACCCCGTCGTGCCGGACCTCCACGGACAGGGCGTCCGCGTGGGCGTGCGCGGCGATGGAGAGGAACCCGTGCGGACCACCGTCGCAGCGCACCCAGAGCTGCTCCGGACCACGCAGGATGGTCATGCCCGCGTCGGAGAAATGGGCCGGTCGGCTCGCCGGGCGGGTCACCGCCGGTGCGGTTCCGTCCTTCGCGTACGGCCGGACGAGCGCGGCCAGCAGCGGGGTGCGCACATCGGTGCCGGTCACCTCCGGCCACCAGTCGAGCCGGCCGAACACGGCGTCCCCGGTGGCCAGCAGCGAGCCCCAGCGGTCGGTGCCCGCGCCGTCCACGACCAGCCCGTGTCCGTCGTCCGCGTCGCCCTGGCGCGGCGGCCGCAGCCGGTTGTCCACGACGGCCGCGAGCGCGTCCGTCATCCGCAGCAGCACCAGCCGGACCGACGCGGGGACCTGCACGCCCGCGGTGTCCGCCTCGGCCAGCGCGGCCAGCCCGAGCTCCAGCACCAGTCCGTGGTACTCGGTGGCCAGCTCGCGGTTGAGGCCGGAGCCGAAGGTGTTGGCCCGCAGATTCCGATCCAGTGACCGCAGCGCGTCGGCCCGCCAGCGCGCCGAGTCGGGGAACCAGTCGAACGCGCAGGCCGCGGCGAACTGCCCGGCGGTCTCGGCGACGACGTGGTTGTTCGCCGAGGACCCCCGGCTGGGGAAGGCGGCCAGCCAGCGCTGGTGGTGCCAGATCTGGCGCAGCGCCACCGGGTTGTCCTCGAACAGCGCGGCCGCGCCCGGCCAGCCGTCGAGCAGTCGGCGGATCCACACCCAGGACAGCAGCCGGATGCCCAGCTCGATGCCGCTGGTCCAGTGCACCCCGCGCAGCGGCGCGTTGGCCGCCCACCACGACCGCAGGTGCGCGGCCACCCGCTCGGCGTACCGCTCGTCCTCGGTGACCGCGTAGGCGGCGGCGAGCACGGTGAGGTAGTGGTGCCGGGACAGCTCCCAGATCTGCTTGATGTCCCCGACCGCGTCCTCGTCGCGGTACGGCACGTCGAAGGCGTAGCCCCATGGAGCCCGGCGCCCGGTCTTCGGGTCGTACCACCAGTTCGGGTCGGCCAGGTCCTCGCGTGCCACGCCGAAGTACTCGACGTGCCCGTCCAGCAGCCGGTCCGCCTCGGCGACCAGACGCTTCGCGGCGTCCGGCGGCACCGCGGCGAGCGTCCCGGCGGGCAGCACCGCGGTGAACCGGGCGCCGGTCACGCTCGGGGCGACCGGCCGCGCCGACCGCCAGCGGCGTCTTCGCACCGTGTCGCCGACCCGGCCGCCGACCTCCCGCGGTCCCATCCGGGACAGCCGCCGCAGGTACCAGCCCGCACTCCCCGAGATCACAGTCATCGGGCACTCGCCAACGTCACCGGCGCGCCGCCGGCCAGACCGGCCTGCACGGCGAGGGTGGCCGCGGTGGTGGCGACCAGCGACTCCAGCGGCACCGGCATCGGACCGCCGGTCCGCACGGCCTTGACGAACGCGGCCAGTTCGGCGGACTGGCCCTTGTCCCGGGCCTTGGGCAGCCGTGAACTGACCCACCGCTTACGGCCGGCCTTGCCGTCGAAATACAGCGAGGCGCGGACGAAGTCGTCGAGCCGCAGCACCTTGCCGTCCGCGACCAGGTCCAGCGTCTCCTTGGGGAAGCCGGGCGCGCCGGTGGTGACGTAGCTGATGGTGGCGGTGGACCCGTCCGGGTAGCGCAGTACGACCTGGAGGTCGTCGTTGCCGGGCGCGGCGACCGCGTACACCGAGACCGGATCGGCGTCGAGCAGCCAGCTCGCCGTGTCGATGAAGTGTCCGCCCTCGCCGGCGAACCGCGAGCCCTCGGTGCCCTGTCGGAGGTACCAGCTGCCGTGGTCCAGGCGGCCCGCGTTGACCAGGTAGCGCAGGTTCGCCGGACCGGTCCGGGTGCCGAAGCGCGTTCGGGCCTCCTGCAACAGCGGCGCGAACCGGCGGTTGAAGCCCACCTGGATCCGGTCGTTGCCGGACTCCTCCACCGCGGCCAGCACGCCCGCCAGTTCGTCCTCGGTGAGCGCCAGCGGCTTCTCCACGAACACCGTCTTGCCGGCCAGCAGCGCCTTGCGGGTCAGGTCGGCGTGCGAGCTGTGCCGGGTGACCACGAACACCGCGTCGACGGACTTGTCGCCGAGCACGGCGTCGAGATCGGTGGTCGCCTCGGCGAAGCCGAACTTGCGCTGCGCGTTGGCCGCGGACAGCGCCGTCGTGGTCACCACCGTGGACAGCTCGACGCCGTCGCGCTGGGCCAGGTGCGGCAGCAGCATCGACGTGGCGTAGTTGCCCGCGCCGACGAACGCGAGACGCACCGGCGACCTGACGGCCCGGGCCGCCGTGGGCACTTGGGCGCCGGTCCGCTTGACCTCGGGCACGGTCACCGCCGGGGCCTCGGCCTCCACCGCCTGCTCGGGGTAGCGGAACAGCACGGCCACGGCCTTCAGTTCGCCGTCCTTCAGGCTCCGGTACGTCTCGACGGCGTCGTCGAAGTCGGCGACGTGGGAGACCAGGGGCTCCACGTCGACGCGGCCGCGGGCGACGAGGTCGAGGAAGCACGCCAGGTTGCGGCGCTCGGTCCAGCGCACATAGCCGATCGGGTAGTCCCGCCCCTCCAGCTCGTACGCCGGGTCGTAGCGCCCGGGGCCGTAACTGCGGGAGAACCGTACGTCGAGCTCCTTCTCGTAGTACGCGTTCCACGGCAGGTCGAGGCGGCACTTGCCGATGTCGACGACCCGGCCGCGGTCCCGGCTCAGCCGCGCCGCCAGCTCCACGGGCTGGTTGCCGGCGCCGCCCGCGGCCAGGTACACCTGGTCCACGCCATGACCGTCGGTGAGTTCGGCGACGGCCGCCTCGACGGCAGCGGAGGCGGGGTCGCCGCAGGCCGCCGCGCCCAGCCGCTCGGCGAGCTCGCAGCGCGCCGGGTCGGGGTCGACGCCGACGACGCGGACCCCCGAGGCGGTCAGCAGCTGCACCACCAGCTGCCCGATCAGCCCGAGGCCGATGACCAGCGCCACCTCGCCGAGCCGCGACTCGCCCTGGCGGACGCCCTGCAACGCGATCGACCCGACGGTGCCGAAGGCCGCGTGCCGCGGCGCGAGGCCGTCCGGTACCGGCGCGTAGAGGTTCTTCGGCACCCAGTTCAACTCGGCGTGCAGCGCGTGCTCGTTGCCGGCGCAGGCCACCAGATCGCCGACCTTCACGTCGTCGATCCCGGCGCCGACCTGCTCGACCACCCCGCACAGCGAGTAGCCGAGCGGGGTGTAGGAGTCCAGCTTGCCCATCACCTTGCGGTAGGTGGCGGGCACCCCGTTGGTGGCCACGCTCTGCACGACCTTGGCCACCTGGTCCGGCCGGGACCGGGCCTTGCCCAGCATCGACATGCCGGCCTCGGACACCTTCATCAGCTCGGTGCCGGTGGAGATCAGCGAGAAGGCGGTCCGCACCAGCACACCGTCGGGCTTGCACCCGGGGACCGGCACGTCGAGCAGCGCGAGCTCGCCGCTCTTGTAGTTCTGTACGACCTGTTTCACCGAAGTCCTCTTGTCTCTACTGTCTCTACGCCGTCACGGGAGAGTCCTGGCCGGCCTTGGAGGTCGCGCCGCGATACCAGTACTCGAGGGTCAGCACGTGCCACAGATGCTTGGAGAAGTCCCGCTGCCCGGCGGCGTCCTCGGCGACCATGCGCGCCAGGGCGTCCCGGCGCAGCAGCCCGGAGCGGACCAGTTCGCCGTCGTTCACCACCTCGCGCACCAGCGGTGCCAGGTCCCGGCTCATCCAGGCCCGCAGCGGGGCGCTGAACAGGCCCTTCGGCCGGTACACGATCTCCCGCGGCAGGATGGAGGTGGCCGCCTCCTTGAGGA
The DNA here is from genome assembly GCF_055584385.1 of Streptomyces sp. NPDC104096. NCBI lineage: Bacteria > Bacillati > Actinomycetota > Actinomycetes > Kitasatosporales > Streptomycetaceae > Streptomyces > Streptomyces sp. NPDC104096. Next base: position 74,960 of record NZ_JBVJMD010000019.1, on the reverse strand, counting down.
CGGCTTTGCTCTGCCGTTTGACGATCTTGCGGTCACCGGGCACCGCGAACGCGGCCTTGACCACCTCGACGTCCACGTACGGCACCCGCACCTCGGTCGACGCGGCCATGCTCGACCGGTCCGTGTAGGCGAGGTTGAGGCCCGGCAGGAACATCCGGGCGTCGCCCAGGCACATGCGGTTGACGAAGTCGTCGAGGTCGTTGTCCTCGTACACGTCCGCGTGCTCGGTCAGCACGTCCTCGACCGTCCCGGCCAGATCCGGATCGATCAGGGCGAGCAGCTCGTCCCGGTCGTACATGGTGTAGCTGCGCCGGAACGCGGTCTCCTCCGGCAGATCGGCGAAGGACAGGAACCGCTTCGCGAAGCGCACCGACCGGTAGCCCCGGCGGGCCGAGGCGACCGGCAGCCGGTCCACGGCCGCGGACAGACCGTGCCGCAGGGGCCGCGGTACCCGCTGGTAGCGCAGCGCGATCAGGTTGGCCAGGTGCTTGCGGTAGCCGGCGAACAGCTCGTCGGCACCCATGCCCGAGAGCAGCACCTTGACCCCGGCCTCCCGGGCGGCCGAGCAGATCAGGAACGTGTTGATCGCGGCGGGGTCGCCGATCGGCTCGTCCAGGTGGTGCGTCATCCGCGGCAGCAGGTCGAGCACGTCCGGGGCGATCTCGATCTCGTGCAGGTCGACGCCGAACTTCGCGGCCACCTGCCGGGCATAGCGCAGATCGTCCGGCATCGCCTCGAACTTGGCGTCCTCGGCGCGGAACCCGATGGTGTAGGCGGAGATCCCGGGCCGGTCGCGGGCCGCCAGCGCGGTCAGATAGCTGGAGTCGAGACCGCCGGAGAGGAAGGTCGCCACGGGCACGTCGGAGAGCAGGTGGCGCCGGGTCGACTCCTCCACGACGGCGGCGATGTCCGGCAGTTCGCCGCTGCGGGCCCGCTCCCGGCCCTCGGCGGCGACGTCCCGGAGGTTCCAGTACCGGCCGCGGTCCACCCGGCCGTCGGGCCGGATGCGCATCCAGGTCCCCGGCGGCAGCTTCTCCGCCTCGCGGAACGCGCACCGCGAGTCCGGCACCCAGTAGTACAGCAGCGACGCCACCAGCGCGGCGTGGTCCACCTCCAGCGTGCCGCCGGTCACGGCGGCCAGCGCCTTGAGCTCGGAGGCGAACACCAGACCCTGGCCGCGCCGCAGCAGGAACAGCGGCTTGATGCCCAACTGGTCCCGGGCGAGCACCAGTTCACCGGTCCGCTCGTCGAAGATCCCGAACGCGAACATGCCGCGCAGCCGGGGCAGACAGTCCGTGCCCCAGCGCCGCCAGGCCTCCAGCAGCACCTCGGTGTCGGAGGTGCCGCGGAAGCGCACCCCGGCGGCCTCCAACTCGGCCCGCAGCTCCGGCGCGTTGTACAGCTCGCCGTTGTACGTCAGGACGAGGCCGCCCGAACTCATCGGCTGGGCGCCGGTCTCGGACAGGTCGATGATGGCCAGCCGGCGGTGCCCGAGGTGCACCTCGCCGTCACCGGCGGGGTGGCTGTAGCGGCCCGCCCCGTCCGGACCGCGGTGGGCCAGGGTCTCGGTGAGCCGGTCGGCCACGGCCTTCCCGTCCGGCCATCGATAAGTGCCTGCGATGCCACACATGTACTACCGCGCCTCCTGGTCGCTGTCCGGGAACCGTGTCGCCCGCATCGGCAGTGGCTCGGCCCGCCGCCGGTCCTCCCCGACTGCCTGAACGGCGTGGGAGGCACCCCCACCGTTCTGCCGGGCCGCCCGCTCGCTCCGGCCGCGTACCGCGGTGTGCGGTCCGTCCCACAGCGTGCCGTCGGTCCGGTCACGGGGATCGGGGTCGACCATCACCACACCGATCACCGCGATGCGCTGGTCCGCGAGCTGTCTGGCCACGGTGTGCAGCCATGCGGTGCTGCCGTGCCCGGCGCGTACGACGAGCACGGTCCGGGTGCCGAGGTACCGGAGGTCGGTCCACGCCGTACCGGGCGCCACCGAGCCGACGCCGATCCTGCGGTCCTGGTGCGGCACGGTCGCGACGCTCTCGCCGCCGACCACGGTCGGGTCTCCCGGCTTCCGGCGGCGCTTGGCGAGCTGCGAGCCGGGCAGTCCGTCGACGACCACCACCGGGCCGTCCGCCGCCAGCGCCCCGGCGAGGCTCAGGACGAGCCGACTCGTACCGCGCGCACAGCCCAGTTCGAGCAGCGACACCGGTTCCGCCGAGCCGCGCGCGGTACGGGCCAGTGAGGTGACGAGCCGTTCGCGGGCCACCCGGACCCGGCGGCGCCGCCACGGCCGGACCGACCGGCGGGGCAGCTCCGCCATGACCGAGGCGCCGAGGTTCGAGGCGATCTCCCGGCGCAGCACGGGTCGGTCCGCCACCACCGAGCCGACCGCGGCCAGCGCGAGCCCGAGGACGAGCCCGAGGACCAGCCCGATCCCGGCGTCGGTGGCGGCGGTCTTCGGCAGGGAGCGCGCCACCACGCGCGGGTCGTCCACGATCTGGGTGCGGGCGACGAGCTGGGGCGTGCCGATGCTCGCCTCGGAGGCGCGCTGGCCGAAGTCGCTGATCCGCGAGGTGAGTTCGGCGCGGCGGGCGAAGAGCGACTCCAGGTCCGCCGACGCCTTCGGCCCGCTCTGCGGCGTTCCGTCCCCGATCGCCTTGTTGACCTGCGCCAGTTCGTCCTGGAGTCGGTCACGCTGGTCGAGCAGGGCCTTGGACTCGGCGCTCGCGGCTTCCCGTATCCGCCGCACATGGTCCGCGACGAACGCGTCGGCCAGCGCCTTGGCGCGGGCCACCGCCTCCTTCTCGGTGTCACCGGTCACGGTGATCTGCAGCAGGTTGTTGGTCAGACCGAGACCGACGTAGTCCTGCATGAAGTCCTCCGGTTTCTCGGAGGACTCGAGGGTGCGCAGGGCCGCGTCGGCGATCCGCGTGGTCTGCAGCAGCGCGACATCGGTGCGGATCAGCGTGCCGGGGTCGTTCGGCTGGTCCTCCTGATGCGCGACCAGCACCTTGGTCACCGCGGTCGGCGGCGGCGGCTTCAGCACCGCCACCGACCCGCCCGCGAGCAGCCCCACCAGCCCCACGGCGCACCAGAAGCGGCGCCGCCTGCGCACCGCCACCACCAGCGCCTGCACATCCAGCAGCGGAGCGGCGGCCGACGACTCCTCGGTCGTACTCGTCGTCACGCTGAACCCCCCTTCCCCTCGTGACCGACCGCGAGCACCGCCGGAGCGGCCTGTCGAGGACGGTCGGCGGACCGCGTCGCAAGGGCCCGGACCGGGCCGGCGAGGACGATGCCGACGACCTCGTGCCCGGCGTCCGTACATGCCTCGGCGAGGCCGGCGAGCTCCACCGCCGTCCAGTCGCCCGCGCTGAGCACGACCACGGCACCGGACTCCTCGCCACGGTCCGGCACCATCGGGTGGGACACCGATACCTCCACCACCCGCAGCAGCGGATCGTTCCCGGCCTCGCCGGCGAGCTGCCCGGCGGCCCGCAGAGCGGTCTCGTCACCGTCCGGGACGACGACCAGCAGCCGCCGGGCGCCCGGCAGTCGGTCCCGGAGCCGGGCACACACCCGCCGGTAGCGGACCTGTCTGCTGGCCTCGTCGCCGGACGCCTGCGGGGCCGGTACGTCCCAGCGGACGTCGACGCCCAGCAGCCGCCGGAACCGGGCCCGCGGGCCACGGCCCCGCGGCCGGTGCGCGGGCCGCTCACCCGGTACGTCGACGGTGCCCAGCAGCGCCGAGCCCAGCGCCGCGGCGATCTCCGGCTGGGTGCGCAGCCGACGGCTCATCCGGGCCGCGGTGAGATGGCCGATGACCCCGAGCAGGAAGAACAGCAGCGCTCCGGCGACGATCAGCTGGATCCTGGTCGGCGGTGCCTCGCCGGTCGGCCGGGCCGCCGGTCCCATGACGACCATGTTGGCCTTGTTGGTGGCCGGGTCGGCCTGGTCCAGCTTGTTCATGGCCTCCTGAAGCGTGGTGCGCAGCTTCTCGAGCTCGGTGCGCACCTGCACGCTCTCGACGGTCCGCCCCGGATCGGCCGCGTCGGCCAGCTCGGTGATCCGACGGCTGGTCTGCGTCACCGTCTGCTGGAGCGCCTCGCGCTGCGCCGCCGCCTCCGGGTCGTTGTTGTCGTCCACCACGCGCGCGGCGAAGGTCACGAACTGCTGGGCCACCTGGTCGGAGAGCTGCTGCGCGCGCTCCGGGGTGTCGGCCGTGCCCGAGATCTTGATGATGTTCCCGTCGGCGGTCTTGGCGCTCACCTGATCCCGCAGCTCGGCCTTGCCGACCCCGCTCCAGCGGAGCGTGGCGGCCGCCTGGTCGACCACCGTCGAACTGGTCGCGATCTGCTCCTGGGTGAGCAGCTCGCGCTCCTCCCAGGCACCCGGCAGCAGTACCGACGCCGAGGTGGTGTAGCGCGGTGGAAAGAGCATGGACGTGCCGTACCCGGCGAGCGCGCCCACCACGGCGAGGACGGTGAGGAGCCGCCAGCGCCGACGGATGATCCGCCCGATCGCCACCAGGCGTATCGTGTCATCGTTCAACGGTGCGGCCTCCGCCCTGTGCACGGTCCGTCTCGCCCGACGCCGCCGGGGCGTCGTCACCGCAGGCGGCGGCGTAGGCGGCGAGCAGCGACGCCTGCGAGTTGCGCCAGGACAGCGGCCCGCTGATCCGCTCCTGGCCGATCTTGCCCATCAGGGCCCGCTTCTCCGGGTCGTCCAGCAGCAGCGCGATGAGCCGCGCGAACTCGGCCTCGTCGTCGGCGGGCGCGTAGACGGCGGCGTCACCGGCGGAGACGCGCGCCTCCTTGAGGTCGAAGGAGACGAGCGGCCGGCCCATCACCATGTACTCCAGGACCTTGTTCATGGTCGACACGTCGTTGAGCGGATTGTGCGGGTCGGGGGAGAGGCACACGTCCGCGGTGGACAGGTAGCGCACCAGATCGGCGTCCGGGATGCGCCCGGTGAACTGCACCTGCTCCGACAGCCCGAGCTGCCGGGACAGCGCCACCATCGCGTCGAAGGTGTCGCCGCCGCCGACGAACACCGCGTGCCAGTCGCTCCGTCCGACCTCGTCGCGCAGCTTCGCCAGCGCCCGCAAGGCGTAGTCGACACCGTCCTGCGGGCCCATCACCCCGAGATAGCACAGCAGATGGGGCTTGCCGCGCTTCAACTCCGGCTCCGGCGGTACGGGGTGGAAGCGGTCGATGTCGGGCGCGCTGCGCACCACGAAGACGTCCTCCGGCCGCCGCCCGCCACGGCTCACGGCGACGTCCTTGTAGCTCTCGTTCGTGGCGATCACGACGTCCGCGGCCCGGTACGTCATCCGCTCCAGCGCGCACACCCCGCGGTAGAGCAGGTCCTTGCCGCGCCCGAACCGGGAGAGGTACAGCTCGGGCACCAGGTCGTGCTGGTCGAAGACGAACCGCGCGCCGCGCCGCTTCAGCCACCGCGCGGGCAGGAACAGCAGGTCGGGCGGGTTGCAGGCGTGCACGACGTCGACCGGACCGATCTTCCGGGCCAGCCGCAGCGTGTGCCACAGCGCCGATCCGTACTCCCGCAGGTAGCCGGCCGGTCCTCCGGTGGCCGCGCGCAACGGGTAGCGGTGGATCCGCACCCCGTCGATCTCTGCGTAGACCTCCGTGTCCCGCTTGCTGCCCTGCGGACAGATGACGTGCACCGTCCAGCCCGCGTCGCGCAGCGTCGTGCACTCCTGCCACACCCGCCGGTCGAACGGCACCGACAGGTTCTCCACCAGGATCAGCGCGCGCCGGTCTTGCCGGTCGCCGCTGGTAGCTCTACCAAGCAAGGCCCATGTATCCCGGTTCGGCCCGGCGCGCGTCGGCGTCGGGAAGGCGGATGAGGTCGACTATCAGCGGGCCGTCGCCCCCGTGGGGGAGTGCCGACAGCACGGCCGGGTCCTTCGTCCCGACCAGGCACACCTCGGCGTGGTCGAGGACCTCCTCGACGGAGTCCGCGAGCAGTTGCGCGAGGTGCGGCAGCCGGTTCTCGATGTACTCGCGGTTGGCGCCCAGCAGCCGGGAGAGGCTCACGTTGGCGTCGTGGATCCGCAGGTCGTAACCCTTGCCGAAGAGCCGCTCCGCCAGCTCGACGAGCGGGCTCTCGCGCAGGTCGTCGGTGCCGGGCTTGAACGACAGCCCGAACAGGCCCACCTTGCGCCTGCCGGTGCGCTCGACCATCTCCACCGCGCGCTGGAGATGGTCGGCGTTGGAGGGCAGCACATGCGACAGGATCGGCACCGAGATGTCCGCCCGCTGCGCCGCGTGGACCAGGCTGCGCAGGTCCTTGGGCAGGCAGGACCCGCCGAAGGCGAAGCCGGGCCGCAGATAGGCGGGGCTGATGTTCAGCTTGCGGTCGGCGAGGAACACGTCCATCACCTGGTGCGAGTCCACCCCGAGCGCCTGGCACACCGCGCCCAGCTCGTTGGCGAAGCCGATCTTGAGGCCGTGGAACGCGTTGTCCGCGTACTTGATCGCCTCGGCCGTCGGGATCGGCACCCGGAACACCTCGCCGGGCAGACCCTCGTACAGTGCCGCGACCACGTCGCCGCTCGCCGTGTCGAGTTCGCCGATGACGGTCTTGGGCGGGTCGAAGAAGTCCCGCACGCTGGTGCCCTCGCGCAGGAACTCGGGGTTGACCGCGACCCCGACGTCCACCCCGGCCGTGCCGCCGACGGACTTCTCCAGGATCGGCACCAGCAGGTTCAGACAGGTGCCCGGGAGCATGGTGCTGCGGAACACCACCGTATGCCGCCCGCCCCGCTCGGCCAGCGCGCTGCCGATCTGCTCGGTCACCCGCTCCAAGTACGTCGTGCACAGGCTTCCGTTGGGCTCCGAGGGCGTGCCCACGCAGATCAGCGACACCTCGCTGCCGGCGATCGCCTCACGGACGTCGGTGGTCGCGCGTAACGCCCCGCCGCGCACGACGTCGGCGACGAGTTCGCCGATCCCCTCCTCGACCACCGGGGCTTTTCCGTCGTTGACCAGGTCGACCTTCACCTGGTTGACGTCCACCCCGATGACCTCGTGGCCCTGGCCGGCCAGGCACGCGGCCGACACACAGCCCACGTAGCCGAGCCCGAAAACGCTGATCCTCATGACCCGTTCCTCCCCCCGGGCAGGCCGTCTCGGCCTGCGGTCCGTACGCCGGCAGTCCGGCGTCCCCCGCCCATCAGTAGGCCCCCTGCCCGTAGAGCACCGCACGCAGCGTCTTCCACAAGATCACCGTGTCCAGGGCGAGCGACCAGTCCTCCACGTACCGCAGGTCCAGCCGGACCGCTTCCTCCCAGGAGAGGTCACTGCGTCCGCTGATCTGCCACAGGCCGGTGAGTCCGGGCTTGACCAGCAACCGCCGCCGGATGTCCGGGCCGTAGGCCGCGGACTCCTCCGGCAGCGGCGGCCGCGGACCGACGAGCGACATCGATCCGGCGAGCACGTTGAACAGCTGCGGGAGCTCGTCGATCGAGTACCGGCGCAGCACCGCCCCCACCCGCGTCACCCGGGGGTCGCGGCGGAGTTTGAACAGCAGGCCGGCGCCCTCGTTGCGGTCGGCCAGCGCGGCCCGTGCCGCGTCGGCGCCGACGACCATCGTGCGGAACTTGAGAATGGTGAACTCGCGGCCGTTCTTGCCGACCCGGCGCTGGCGGTAGAACGCCCCGCCCCGGCTGTCCGCCAGCACGAGCAGGCCGACGAACAGCATCAGCGGAGCGAACAGCAGTATCAGGAGCGCCGCGCCCAGCCGGTCGACGATCAACTTGACCGTCCGGCGGCCCCCGGTGAAGGTCGGCATGCTCACCCGCAGCAGCGGGATCCCGAGCACCGCGTCGACGTGCAGCCGTGGGCCGGCCACCTCCATCAGCACGGGGGCCACGACCATCTCGGCGTCGCTGCCCTCGAGGTTCCAGGCCAGCCGCTGCAACCGGTCCGGCGACCAGTGCGGGTCCGGGGTGACCGCGACGACCCGGTAGCCGTCGCGGTGGACATGGTTCGCGACGTCCGTCAGTTGACCGACGACCGGCACCCCGTCCAGCAGGTCGCCTTCGGGTCCGAGACCGTCCGTCGTGCACACCGCCTCCACCCGCCAGCCGAGGTGCGGGAACTTTCGGGTGCGGGTGATCAGGTCGCGCACGGTGGCCAGGCTCCCGGCGGCGAGCACCGGTCTCAGGCATCTGCCTTCCTTGCGCTGCTTGTGCAGCCAGATACGCAGCAGATACCGCGTGACCATGGTGACGAGCGCGATCGCGGGGATCGCGACGAAGATCCAGAGCTTGATGTTGCGCGAGGTGAGGGCGATCCCGCCGAGCGCCAGTACGACGGTCGCCGCGAACAGGGAACGTCCCAACCGGCGGAACTCCTCGGCACCCTGCCCGAGCACGGCCGGAGCCCACGACCGGCTCACCGCCAGCGTCCCCAGCACCAGTAACTCGGTGCCGAACGCGAGAATCCCCCACTTCTCATGCCAGTTGGCCGCGTCCCGGGCCCCGAAGAATTCGCCTATCGCCGCCACCACGAAGGCGGTGGCCACCATGTCGCTGGTGATCACGGTACGGCGGTACCGCTGTTCCCAGTCGGTCGCCGGTTGGTCGATCACTCCGGTCGTCAGACGCCCGTGTTCAGACGGAAACGGGCGTACGAGTCCCCCTTGCCGCACAGAACCCCCCAGGTTCCAGTGGGTCGACGTGTTCGCCTAGCACTGTTCCTCTCTGTGGGAGGCCCCCGCCTCCCGTGCCGCGCTGTTCCTCCCCGCGGAAGACCCCGCCCCCCGCGCATGACATTTCGGCTACTGCAGAGCTATGTGAACAACCCACCCTGGCGACAGCGCACTTGCGTGTCCTGCCAGGCACTCGAGGCACATGGAAGTCCGTCGAAGACCTTGGTGCTCCCCACGACCAAGGCTCCCCCCGGACCCCAAGAACCGATCACCCCCACGTCCGGCGCCGGAGACGAAACCGCTCTCTATCCCGTAACGCCGGACCTATGGACCATTGTTGGTCGCCTCGCCTTCGAACAGGTGAAGCACGGTCAATCTAGACCATCGGGGCCAGTCTGAAGAGAGGGATGTGTGGAATTTGTGCTCAAGATTTGGGACCGGATCCGTCAACCGATGACCGCATACGGGTCCTTTGCGCCAACCCCCACTCCGCCGGCCCGCCCGGCGTCCGGGTGCGGCGTCGATGCGGCGGCGAGCGGTGAGCCCGGGCGGGGCTTGTGCGGCGGCTGGTTCGCCGAGCCCTGCCCCTGAAGTGAGTCCGGGGCGTGGCACCGGCAGTGCCACGCCCCATGATCGAGAACAAGCCGGACCTGCCGACGGGCCAACTGCCGAGGCCGGCAAAGTCGGTTTGGCCGGAATGGCCCGGTCGGCTAGCCGATGCGCGTTCCCGCGCCGCTGACGCGGACCCGGGGGTCGCCCGCACGCAGCGTCACCGTGAGCTCGCCCGGGCGGCCCAGGTCCGTGCCTTGGTGCAGGGTGAGGACGGCGTCCTCGGGAGCAAGGCCGAGCTCACGGACGTACGCACCGAACGCGGCCGCCGCGGCGCCCGTCGCCGGGTCCTCGACGACACCGCCGACGGGGAACGGATCACGTACCTGGAAGACGGTGGCCGACTCCCGCCAGACCAACTGGACCGTGGTCAGGTCCAGACGGTGCATCAGGGCTTCGAGGCGCGCGAAGTCGTAGGCCAGATCGGCCAGTCGGGCGCGCGTCGCGGCCGCGAGAACGAGATGGCGGGCGCCCGCGAACGCGATGCGGGGCGGGAAGGCCGGGTCGAGATCGGTGGCCGGCCAGTCGAGCGCGGCGAGCGCCTCGTCGAGGTCGGCCTCGGCGATGTCGTCGATGTGCGGCTCGACACTGGTGAGCGTGGCCCGGAGCGCACCGTCCTCCTGGGTCACCTCCACCGGCACGGTTCCGGCCCGTGTCGTGAACACCAGCTCGCCGGGCCCGGTCTGCTCGGCGAGCGCGATGGCGGACGCGACGGTGGCATGCCCGCAGAACGGCACCTCGGCCTTCGGGCTGAAGTAACGGATGCCGTACGCCCGCCCCTCCCGGCCGTCGGCGCCCTCGGCGGCCGGGGTGAGGAACGCGGACTCCGAGTATCCGAGGTCGGCGGCGATGGCCAGCATGCCGCTGTCGTCCAGGGCGGTGGCGTCCAGGACGACACCCGCAGGGTTCCCGCCCGCGGGGTCGCTGGAGAAGGCGGTGTAGCGCAGGACTTCGGGACGCGGCGGATTCGTCATGATCGTGACGATACCGGGCGCCGCTTCTGTCTGTACCTCTCAGCCCCGGCCGATCCGCTCGGCGGCGAACCGGGCGCCCTGCTCGACACTGCCGTTGACGTGGTAGGTCAGGTGCGCGGCGCCGTTGCGGCCGTTGCCGCAGACCGGGTCGCCGGTGTTGCAGAACTCCTTGGCCCTGGGGCCGAACACGTCGCTTGCCGAGGAGATGGTGCGGCCCGACAGCCGTAGAGGGTTGCCGAAGACGACGACCGCCTTGACGCGTCCGGCGAGCTTCGCGGGGATGGTGCGGCCGGTGCCCAGCCGGGTGGGGATCCCCAGGGCGATGTCGGTGACACTGCCGCCCTGGGAGTAACCGCCCAGCACGAAGGACGTGTCGGCACAGTTGGCCGCGGTGGAGACGACACGGTCGGTCATGTCGGTGGCGCCGGGCCCGGCACTCGTCTGCGAGAAGTTCGCCGCATAGTCGACGGCGTACGACGACACGGTCTTCCCCGGCAGGGCACTCTTGATGTTCTTCACGAGCGGGGTCCCCGTGATGCCGAGACCCGGGGCTTCCCCGGTGCCGCGGGCGAAGACGACCTCGACATCCGGGCAGGGGGCCGCGGACGCGAGGGAGGGCAGCAGGGACAGGCCGGCCGCGCTGAGCGCGCCGACGCCTGCGAGGGACACGAGAGTGAGACGACGCCGTGACGCATGACGGGACATGGGGGGTTCCTCTTTCTCGAGCGGTGGTACGAGCGCCCGGGACGGGATCCGTTCGCCGAGCGCAACAGCACCGTAGGAAGCGCCGCGCCCCGCACGTATCGGTGGAATCACCAGTCGACCACCGGCGTACCTCTGTTAGATGGGCAGTCAGCAATGCCGTGGAACCAGGCCCGTGCCGGTCGGCCGCTCGCTAGCATCGGCACAGAAGGACCACAGAGAACGGTGGTGCGCGTGGGGCATAAGGCAACTGGCACGGATCCCGACCAGCGGGACGCTTCCCCCGCGCGAGACGCACAACTGCCGCCAGGGCACGAGGAGATGACGCTCGGCATCCGGCTGTTGCGCGACGGTCCCGTCTCGGACGCACACCACCTCCTGCTCCTCGCCGCCGGCGCCCTGCGGACGACCGACGTGGCCCGCTCGCGCGAGGCGTCCGTCCACGCCTGCCTGGCAGCCTGGTCGGCAGGCGACCGCGACGGCTACCTCACCGCCCTCGACGCGCTGTGCCCTCCGGCCGCTCCCACCGACGGCGAACCTCCCGCAGCACACGGCGCCGATCCGGTCGACGCCTTCTGGCGCGCCTACCGCGACGGCATGCACAGCGTCCTGCACGGCGACTTCGAACGCGCCAACGCGCTGCTCCGTCCCATCCTGGACGTGCTGAGGGCGCAGCAGGAGACCTCGCGGTTGCTGTCCGCGGGCACGATCGCGCTCATGCTGGGCGACCTCGCCGCGGCACGGCAGGTCCTCGGCCTCGCGCTGGCCACCGCCCGCTGCGAGGCGACGCCGGCGTTCCTTCCCCGGGTCCTGGAACACCTCGCCTACGCCGAACTGCGCGAGGGCAGGTACCACCAGGCCCGCGTGCACGCGCAGGCCGGTCTGGAGGCGGCGGACGGGCACCGGCAAGGCAATGTGACGGCCGGGCTGTCCGCGGTCCTCGCCCTGGCCGCCTCCATCGCGGGCGACCCGGGCGAGGTGGCCACGCACGCGCAGTCGGCCCTGCACATCGCCCACGCCCATGGACTCGGCCAGACCAGAACGCTCGCCGAGTGGGCCCGGGCCCGCGCCGACCTGGGCCACGGCAACGCCGAACACGCCGCCGCGCGACTGGCCCCACTCGTCCACGAGGGGCCGCGGCAGGGCCACTTCGGTCTGTGGATGATGGTGGTCCCCTGCTACGTCGAGGCCACGGTCCTGGCCGGCCACGACGCGGACGCGGACGTGGAGCACCTGATCGACCAATACGCTCAGTGGGCCTCGCGCGGTGCGGATCCCCAGGCCCCGGCCGTCGTGCTGCGCTGCCGGGCCCTGGTGGCGGACGGCGAGCGCAGCGAGGACCTCTTCACCGCGGCCCTGGGCCGGCACGAGAAGGTCGACAGCCCCTACGAGCACGCCCGCACCCATCTCGCGTACGGCATGTGGCTGCGGCGCCGACGCCGGTTCGTGGAAGCGCGCGCCCAACTGCGCCGTGCCGTCATGGGGTTCGACCAATGCGGTGCCGACGTATGGACGAAGCAGGCCGACGCCGAGCTCAGGGCGGCCGGTGAGACCCCCACCGCCGTGCCCGCCCCCCGGTCCGGGACGGGACCGCTGGCGCAGCTCACCCCGCAGCAGCAGCGCATCGCCCACTCGGTGGCCCAGGGCGCCACCAACCGTGAAGTGGCACGTCAGCTGTCGATCAGCACCCGTACCGTCGAGTACCACCTGCGCAACATCTTCACCCACCTCGGAGTGCGCTCCCGGGTGGCCCTCGCCCGCCGCCTGGAACCCGAGCCGCCCCTGCCCGCACCGGCGCACAGCACCGGACGGGGCGGAATTGAGGTGCGGCCTGCGCGCCCGGCCCCATAGCCTCGGTGCCATGACCGACGACCGTGCCTTCGTGCCCGAGGACTTCGTCGTCCCCGCGGACCTGACCACTCCGCAGTTTCGGCTGGAGCCGCTGGGCCCCCGGCACAACGCCGCCGACCACGCGGCCTGGACGGGCAGCATCGAGCACATCCGGGCGACCCCGGGCTTCCGGGGCTGGGGCTGGCCCCCGGTGGACGGGATGACCCTGGAGGCGAACCTCGCCGACCTGGAACGTCACGCGGACGACTTCGCCCGGCGCCGCGGATTCACCTACAGCGTCGTCGAGCCGGCCGGCGGCGAGGTGATCGGCTGCGTCTACATCTACCCCTCCCGCAGCGACGACCACGACACCGACGTCCGCTCCTGGGTCCGCGCCGACAAGGCCGAGCTGGACGCGCCCCTGTACGCGGCCGTCACGACCTGGCTGACCACGAACTGGCCCCTCGGAAAACTCAATTACCAGCCCCGCTGACCACCGTGTCGTAGGGATGGGACCGCTGTCGCCAGGAGTGCCAGCGCCTCCTTCGCGTTGTGCTCCGCGATCCCCCGCATGACCGCCCGGTCGGGGAAGTCGCCGTCGAGGAGACGCAGTGGACCGGCCACCAGGGACAGACGCATCGCGAGCAGGTAGAGGTCGAGCCGTCGCGGATCGAGACCGGGCCGGGCCAGCGCGGGGTACCGCTCGCCGAAGCGGAGCCGGAGGAAGACGTGCTCCCATTCGACGTCGAAGAACATCAGACCCTCGATGTCGATCAGGACGGGGTGCCCCCCGGCGTCGACCAGGACGTGGTCGGGTCCGAGTTCTCCGTGGACCAGCCCGTATTCCGTGCGTGGGCTCACCCGGTCGGCCAGTTCGTGCAGACGGTCGCGCAACGCGGCGTCGGCTGCCGCGATGCGGCCGTCGCGCTCCGCCGCCTCCGCAAGGTCGCGCAGGGCGCGGTCGAGGACCTGCTGCTCGCAGGCGACCTCGGGCACCGATCCGTCGCGCTCCAGCAGGTCCAACCGGCCGTAGCGCGGCCCTTGGTGACGGTGCATCACTTCGAGCATCCCGGCGAGGTCGTCCAGGGTTCTCGAGGCGCGCGCGGGATCGGCCGTGAAGAGTGCTTCGAGCGTGCCGCCGGAGACGTCCTCGACCACGGCGACGTCCGCCGGACGACGGCGCCGGCTGTCGTCCGCCAGGAGTACCCGCGGAACCCGTACCCCGAGGCTGTCCAAGGCGCGCTGCGCGGCCAGGAAGGGGACCAGTCCGGAGGCCGGCGCGAACGGGTCCGCCGGGTCCGCCCCGTGCGCTCCCGGCCAGAAGTTCTCCCCTTCGGCCCAGCTGTAGACGATCACGGCGGCTGTGCGGATTCCGTCGAGGTGGACCCGGTACACCCCTTTCTTGCTTCCCCCGCGCAGCCGGTCCACCGCGACCACGCGGCATCCCGCTCCCAGTGCGTCCCGCACGAGCCCCGACAGGTCTTCGACGTCCGCGAATTGCCGCATCCGCAGAACCTAATGAAACCGGTGCCGAGCTTGCCACCGGATACTTTCCGTGCCCTCCTGGAACGGCGGCGGCACTGATCGATTCCCCCACGGCAGCAGAGCCTGGACGCCTCGCCAGGCGCACGCGCCTGCCGAGTCGGGACCACGCAGTCAAGCCCCCAGGTCTAAAACTGCCGATCATCGTTGACACCTGGGTCTCTGATCACTAGGAGATCCACATGTCGAAGACACCCCCGCTCGATCGCGAGGCCAAGCGACGCCTGGCCGTCATACGCCATGTCGAAGAGGTCACCGGCAACGTCGCCCGAAGGCCCCGGGCACGGCTGACCGGGGCGGTCGAGCCGGGTGACCGGCCGTCGCCCGGCGGCTGCCGGCGAGGCGGAGGGGTGGGCGGGCCCGCCCACCCCGGTGGTCACCCGGTGGTCAGCCGCAGGCGACGATCTCGTTCACGATCCACGCCCCGAGTTCCTCGGTCATGGAGGTGTGTCCTTCGTTGCGGCCGGCGCACAGCATGGCGTCGAGCGCGGTGTGCTCGGGTGTGATCGGGCGGTAGAGCGCCTTCTGGTCGCCGATGTCACCGGCGTCGACGGCGCTGATGCTGGGGATGAAGCAGGACGTGCCGATGACGTCCGGGTCCAGGGAGTTGCCGAGCAGCGTCATGAGGGCCGCGGCCAGGCCGAAGCTGCCGGTGTCGCCCGCGGGGGACGGCACGGCGAACAGGCCGCCGGGAGCTCCGTCGATCTCGGGCAGCCCGCTGGTACGGACCGACGTCGTCGCGTCGTCCGTCATCTGCAGACGCGCGACGACCTGGTCACCCTGTGCCTGGGTCTTGAGCCAGGTGTCGTGCAGCGTCTCACCGTCGCACCGCACCGCGGTCGCGGCGGACTTGATGCCGTTGCCGGTACCGGTGTCCACACCGTTGGCGACACCGATCTTGCGGACGCCGCGCGGCCATCCTCCGAGCTCGTCGAGCTTCTTGAGGAACGCCACGCGCTCCGGCGCCTGCGTCGGGGTGGCACCGACCTTTTCGATGTGCCAGCGCGCCATCTGCCGTGCGGCCGGGCTGTTCAGCAGCCCGGAGAGCTGGCGCAGGACGGGACCCACGCCGGGGGAGTCACCCCACTTGTCCGTCGCGTAGTGGGTGAAGGCCTGGAGGGCGACGGGGAACCAGGCGCCCTGGTGGGGTGTGTCGTACGAGAAGTACAGGGACGTCTCGTGGTCGGGCATGGAGGGGTCCTGCTCCATCCTTGCCAGCGCGTAGCGGGTGACCAGTCCGCCCATGCTGAATCCGCCCACGGTCAGCTTCGCCCGGCCCACGCGCTCGGCGACGGCCCGGCGGATACAGTCGATCGCGGTTTCGGCGTTGTCCGTGATCGACGCCGTGCGGTCGTCGTAGCCGAGAATGATCACGTCGCGGCCGGTCGCGTGTAGTTCGGAGATGAAACGGTACTCGCCGTTCTCCTCAAGGCCGTGCCAGAGCTGGTCGAGGTCGCTCGACCCGCCGGAGAAGCCGTCGGAGAGGATGACGGGCCTGACGAGCTGCCTGCGGTTCAGCGGGCTGTAGTAGACCCAGGCCGTTCCGCCGGCGAGGGACCACACGTCGTGCGGCTCGGGTGCGGGGGGAAACGAGGAGCGGGCCATGGGGGAGACCTGGCCCCAGACGTCGACGACAGGGATCGACATGTTCGGTTGACTCCTTGCGTCTGTCGCGGACCGACCGGAGTGCCCGGTCAAGGTCCGCGTGGCGCCGCGAGATCGGCGCCACGCGCAGCATAGTCACGACGGGTATGCCGATGGCCACTCAAAGTAGCCGTACGGGTCGGCCGATCCCCGCGGCGACCGTCCCGGCGGCGACCGTCCCGCCGCGCGCAGCCTCGAGCGATACGCCTCCCGGTCCGCTCACTTCCCGGCCGTGCCGGGCTTCCCGCCGATGGACTCCTGATAGATGTCCGCGTAGGTGCGCGAGTCCTTGACCAGGTCGTCGCAGAAGGCGGCGACGTCGCTGCCGATGAGGTCCAGGACTCCCCTGCCGTCCGCGACGCCCTCCTCGAAGAAATCGACGATCCCCGGGAGGAGGGTCCCGTCGGACAGCTCGACCGGCCCGACCTTGAAGAAATACTTCTGCATCTCCTGGTAGACGATCTGATAGTCCGGCGGGAGCGCCTTGACCCGCGCCATGTGTGCTCGCCAGTGCTTCTTGCCTTCGATGATGTCCTGGATGCCCACATCAGCCTCCCAGCCGGCCCAATTTCCTTGCGACGTTCCGGTTCAGTTGCTCGCGCCACCGGTCGCGATAGGTCCGAGCCCCTTCGCCACCGGCCAGTGCCGCGCAGAAGCCCCCGATGTCGTCGCCCAGCACCTCTTGAGCGCGCTGTCCGTCCGCCGCCGCTTCTTCGAGCAGTCCCAGGGCGCCGTCGAGGATCGGCATCAGGTTGCGTCCCGTGAAGCTCCCATAGGGGAAGAGGTGAACCTTGATCTGCTCCCATGCCGCCCGGTGGTCGGTCGGCAGTGCCTCGCCCCGGGCTTCGAACGCCTTCCATTCCCTGGTGAGGTCGCTGCCGGTCACGGTCTCCCAGAAACTCATCTCCCGCCCTCCTTGAGCTTGCCGATCCGCGAGGAGAGGTACTCCCATTTCGCCCAGAACTTCCGGAGATCGTCGCGGCCCGCGTCGTTGAGCGCGTAGAACTTGCGCGGCGGCCCCACCCCGGACGGGCGTCTTGTCACCTGGACGAGTCCGTTCTTCTCCAGGCGCACCAGGATGGTGTACACGGTCCCCTCGACGACGTCGGTGAAGCCGAGTTCGTTCAGTCGGCGCGTGATGGCGTACCCGTACGTCTCCTCGGTGTCGATGATTTCGAGCACGCAGCCCTCGAGCGTCCCCTTCAGCATCTCCGTCAGGTCGTCCATCGCCGGCCTCCTCTTCGACCCGGGTCAGTACTCCGTAGCACCGAGTACTGCTACACGGTATCACCGAGTAGCGGTTGGGTGTAGGCGCGGTTGAGGCCGTCGGCGATCGGTTGGACAGTGAGAATCATGAATCGGCACCGGCGCCCGGCGCGAAAGGCCCCATGGATCGCGGGCGGCGCGACGCTGCTCGTCGTGGGCGGCTACGGGATCTGGGCACTGGTGTCGTCCGGCGGCGGAACCCCTCACCCGACGCCGTCGCGCTCCGGCATCCTGTCCCTGCCGTCGATGAGCCCCATACCCACCCGGAAGCCCGAGCCGACTTCCTCGGCCTCACCGACCCGCACGCCGACAGGCACGACGACGCCCCGGCCGACACCGACGAACCGGCAACCGGTCCCACCGGGCTTCCCACCGGCACCGACCGGGACCGGGCACGTCCCGCCGGTCGTTCCACCGGCGCCGACCGGAACCGCCCCGGTCCCCCTGGTCGTTCCACCGGCGCCGACCGGGACCCGCCCTGTCCCGGCGGTTGTCCCCCCGGCACCGACCGCCACCCGTTCCGCCCCGCCGGTCGTTCCACCGGCGCCGACCGCTACCGGCCCGGTCCCACTGGCCGTTCCACCGGCACCGAGCGTCGTCGGACCCGTCCCGCTGGTGATTCCACCGGCGCCGACCGCTACGGGCCCGGTCCCGCTGGTCGTTCCGCCCGCACCGACCGCCACCGGGCCGGTCCCGCTGGTCGTTCCGCCGGCGCCGACCGCTACGGGCCCGGTCCCACTGGTCGTTCCGTCGGCGCCGACTCGCACCGCCCCTGTTCCGCTGGTCGTTCCGCCCGCGCCGACCGGCACCGGGCCGGTTCCGCTGGTCGTTCCGCCCGCACCGACCGCCACCGGGCCGATTCCGCTCCGGACCACGGCCGTCCCGTCTGCTGCTCCGTCTGCCGTCCCGACTGTCGGGCACACGCCGACCGCGACGCCGTATCAGAGCGCGGCGCCCACCGAGGTGCCCACGGCAACGTCGGTCTCACCCCGGCCGTCGTCGACGACACGGCCGAGGCCGTCCACCATCGCACCGACTCCTTCCCGGCCGCCCGCACCCACCCCCACCCGAACAGTCGAACCAGCCCCCACCGCCAACCTCACCCGAACGGCCGCACCGACGGCACCAGTGACACCGAGGCCGTCGGCCGCTGCCGGAGCAGTGACGACGACCTGGGTCACGACCTCGGCGGCGATGGACGCCGCTCGACGGATGGCCGCTGCCGGAGCCGTAGGCGACCCGGTGTGCTCGCTGGCGGCCGTCGGACGGCCCAACCCGTGGCTGGTGCCGCACGGCGGTCGGATCGAGATCGGCCACTACGGCCGCTACTGGTGCCTGATCTGGTAGGGGCGACTGTCATACGGGGCGGTCCGCCGCGGCTGTGGAGTGGAGTGCAGGGGAGGCGAAGGGGGTGAAGTGCGCAGGGGCGTGGTCGATGGGCAGGCCGGGGCGCCAGGCGGTGAGGATCTGCGCGCTGCACTCGAACAGGCCGTCGGGCAGCCGGTCCAGGGGGTACCAGGCCCAGTCGCCGACGCGCTCGTCCGGCTGCGTGTCCGGTTGCCCCTGCCAGGTGTGCACCAGGGCGCCCACGGTGACCCGTACGACGTCGTCGACGTGGTCGACCAGCGTCCCCAGAAGGCTGACGTCGTCAGGGCGGGCGACCAGACCGGTCTCCTCGGCGAGTTCGCGGACCGCCGTCGCTTCGAAGGACTCCCCGGCCTCGACGGTGCCGCCGGGCAGTTCGAAGGTGCCGCGCCGGTGGCGACCCAGCAGCACTCCCCGCTCGCCGAGCAGGACCACACCGACACCGACGGCCGCGTGCGGTACCGGGGGCCGGGTGGTGCGGGGGCGGCTGGAGAGGCGTGCGGGCGGCAGGTGGGAGCGGGTGAGCGGGTGCTGTCCGTGGACGGTGCGGGCCTGGGTGTCGATGTCCTCGGCGGTCACGGTGTCTCCTCTGCGGGTGGTGCGATCCGGCTTCGTGGGTGGTGCGATCCGGTTCAGGTGCGGGTGACGAGGTAGGCAGGGCCTTCGCCGCGCCGGGCGCGTTCGACCGCGTCGAGGCGGGTGAACGCACCTGGCGCCATCAACTGCCGCCACACGTCGAGGTCGTGGACGGCCCACATGTCGTGCTCCACGGGATCGAGGCGAATCCGTCGGAGCTGCTCGACGGTGAGGCGCCCTCCGTCGAAGATGAAGCCGACCTTGTTCAGGGGCAGCCGGGGTCCGGCGTGCAGGAAGTGCGTCAAGAGCAACCTCGGTGTCTCCAGCGCCAGTTCGAGCCCGGTCTCCTCGACGGTCTCACGACGGGCGGTCTGGAGCGGGTCCTCCGACCGGGTGTCGAGATTGCCGCCCGGGAACTGCCAGTGCCTGGATCCGTACACCGAGCGCAGTTGTACGGGCCGGTCCTGCTCGTCGCGTACGTACAGGCAGCCGTACACCGTGTGGTGGGGCACGGTCTGCACGTACCGCGACGGTGGCATCGGCATGGGGCGGCCGGGCCGCGCAGGCCGGTGGTCGAACGCGAAGGCCAGCGGTCCCAGCGCTTCCCGCTCCGGCGGGTAGATGCCGCGGAGGGCGACGAGCAGTTCCTCGCGCGGAGCGTCGGGATCGACGCATGAGGGATCCTCCGTGTCGAGGAGATCCTCGAACGAGGCGTACCGGGTGACCCGCCGCACGGCGACATCGAGTTCCCGGTCGCTGTCCCGGTCGTGGAAGACGATCGTGTCCCCGGCTTCGACGGCGGCCTTCTCCGGGGTGGCGACGCGCACCTCGACGGTCTTCCGCCCCGACTCCACCTGCCCGTAGTAGCGCCCCAGCAGGTGGAAGTGATGCTGCCGCGGGGTGGCGGGCCAGGCGGCCCCGGCGGGCTCGGCGCCCGGAGCACCGGATGGCCCGGCCGGTACGGCGACGGCCGCGGGGCTGTCCTGCGTGGCCGTGTTCCGGAGCGGACCACGCAGGACCATGAAGGCCAGCCCCTCGGTGTCGTGGCGCTCGGCGGTGGACCAGCGGTTCCGCAGTGCCGCGAGTTCGTGCTCGCCGAGCGCGATGCCGTGCCGGCGGGCCGGGGTCTCGGCGGCGAGCGGTGTGATGACCACGAGAGTGCCCCCGGGGCGCAGGCGGTGGCCCAGTGCGTGCAGGGTGCGATCGCGGGAGGTGAGGAACGGAGCCACGAATCGCAAGGTGATCAGGTCGTAGCCGTCGGCGTGCAGGGGTCCCCCGTCGTCGTCGCCTTCGATGTCGAGGCGAAGCCAGCGAACCGTCTCTCCGTAGCGCGCGCCGGCCTCGGCGAGAGCGGTCGCGGACCAGTCGACGGCGTCCACGGAGTAGCCGAGGCCGGCCAGATGAGCCGCGAGCTCACCGACCCCGCAGCCGACGTCGAGGGCCCGTCCCTCGGCCGGTGGCGGTGCGTGAGCGGCCAGCAGTAGACGTTCGCTGTCGCCGAGCCGGCGATAACGGACACCGTCGGCGTAGCCGCGGTCCCATTCCTCCTGTGTGGTGAACATGTGTGGGCACGTCCCTTCCCGGTGGCGGCGGTCTGCGGACATGTCCTTCCCCGGTGGCGGCGGTCTCAAGAAAGACCGTCGAGCCCACCACGCGCGGTGCGCGGCGGCCGACGAGGTCGCGCATGGCTTCGCCGTGCTCCAGATCCGCCGGATCGAGATCCGGTCAGTGACCGCCGCTCGGGGGCTCACAATTGCTGCCGTCGGGGTAGCCGCCGAAGGCGTCCGCCTCGGTGGAGGCACTGGTCATCGTGCCCTCCACGCACCAGGGCGAGACGCCGATGTCGATGAGGAAGCCGACCCCGGCGGCCGACCCGCCCTGGTAGACCTGTGTCTTGTCGGCGGAGTAGCCGAGGCTGGTGAGCGCCTTGCGGACGCTGTCCGGGGCGAAGTCGCCCCGCTCGCGCAGCGGTTCGAGCACGTCCTTGACGCGTGCGACGGCGGCGAGTCCGTTGCAGCGATTCTGGCCGTGGAGCGGGATGGGCACCCTGAAGCCGTGGTTCTCGGCGTAGTGGTCGACCGGCAGTTCGGTCGACGAGGGAGTGGCCGCGAGCGTGGGTTCCGTCGGCCCGGGGCTGGGGCTCTCGCCGGGGCAGGTGAAGTCGACCGGTGTGCTGGGCGTGGATCTGACGGTCGGCGTTCG
Source organism: Streptomyces sp. NPDC104096 (assembly GCF_055584385.1). NCBI lineage: Bacteria > Bacillati > Actinomycetota > Actinomycetes > Kitasatosporales > Streptomycetaceae > Streptomyces > Streptomyces sp. NPDC104096. Next base: position 53,574 of record NZ_JBVJMD010000019.1, on the reverse strand, counting down.
ATGCGAACTCGGGTACGCGTCGGCGGAGTCCCCCGCCCGCTCGGTTCCGCACCCGGTCGCCGACAGGACCAGCACCGCCGACGTCAGCATCCCGAGCCGGGCTCTCGTCTTCCCTCGCGTCGTCATCTTCCCATCCTTTCCTGCCGCTCGCCGGGCGTCCTGAGTACTGGTACTCATGATCGCCTCGTGGCCTTCGGCGTCGCACCGGGCACCGGCGGGGTGTCAGACAGAGGCATTACGGTACGTCGCTGTGGACGCTGCCGATCTTGACTACCGGGCCCTCACACGGACGGGCTGCATACCGCCGCATCTGGTCTCCCGCCTTCTCGAACTCGGCCATGCCGAGTCGGTGGGGCATTGGGCCGGCCGGGGGGAGTGGTTCTGCGCGCGGGAGTGGGCGCGGCTGCTCGGTGAACAGGGCTCGCAGACCGAAGCGTTGGAGATACTCGCCCCGTACCTTGCTACGGACTGGTGGACGGCCACCACGACCACGGCGGAACTGCTGGAGAGCTGGGGGCGGACCGACGAGGCGATCGTGTTGACTCGGTCCCGTATGGAGCGCGGGCATCCGCATGCCCTGGAGTTCTGCACGAGATTGCTCGCCCGGCACGGCCGGAACGACGAGGCGTTCAATCTGCTGCGGCCACACATCGACGACGACTCCCTCGCCACGGCCCTGGTCGACGTCGCGGCGGGCGCCTGCCGCGACGAGGAGGCCGCGGCACTGCTAGCCGCCCGCATCCCGGACGGGCACCGTTGCGACACGCCGTGGTGCTGCCGCGGCCTCGATCCCGACACGGCGATCGGTCTGCTCGCCGTGATCCGCGAACGCCAGGGGCGCATCGACGAAGCCATCGCCCTGCTCCGGACCCGGAACATCACCTCGGTCAACGGCCAAGACCAACTGGCCGAACTGCTGGCCCGGCACGACCGGACCGAAGAACTGCGTGCCTACGCGGCAACCGACGTGCTGGGGTGCGCTACACGGCGCCTGTCGGCACTGCTGGAGGAACGCGGGGACGTGGAGGGCGCGATCGCCGTGTCCCGACAGTTCGACGACTCGTCCGCGTATCGGGGAATCATGACGGCAGATCTCGCGCAGCTGCTGGCGCGGCACGGTCGTGGGGGCGAGGCGATCGAGGTGATGCGAGCCCTGGCCGATCGAACGGGCCAGGCCGTCGACTGGATCCTCCACGCGCTCTGCACCCTCTGTGCCGAAGAAGGCCGCCCCGAGGACGGTCTGGCCCACCTCGACGCTCTCCTGGAACGCCCGGGCGAGGAGGAGTGGGACCTGTTCTGGATCCGGCTTCCGCTGCTGGCCGCCTGCGGCGGCGTCGACGAAGCGATCGAACGGGCCCGGGCTCACCCCGAGGGCGGCACGTGGTACGCGGCGCCACACATCGCCGAACTGCTGGCCGACGCCGGTCGCACCGAGGAGGCCGTAGCGGCGCTACGACCGCACACCCCCGCGAACAGTCACGAGCTGGCCGGATACCTCATCGACCTCGGCCACGTCGAAGAGGCCGTGGCAGTCCTTCACCAGGCCAAGCCCTCGCCACCACAGTCCTCGACCGTCGCCTGGAGCGAGGAGCCTCCGTTCTGAAGCAGTCGGTGCATCAGGCCCAGCCGCCGACCGCGCGCGTTACGCGACCGAGGAAGAAACGGCAGCCCATGCGGGCGCGTTCCTCGAAGAACACGCCCTCGACGCCGCCGGGCCCGCCCTTCGGGCGGACGACGCCACTTTCGAAACACGCCCTAGAACTCCTCGGCGGTCCACGGCCAGGTGGCCTCGCGGCCGGCCTCGATGAGGCCGACCATCCGGAACGCGGCGTCCGTGAGGCCGCCGAAGGTGTGCCGGTGCGGGCCCGTCGGGCCGTGGGCGGGCCGGTATCCCGCAAGGTTCCAGGTGTAGACCGGGATGTCGGCTGGGACCGATTGCGCCGGTCCGCCGTGGCAGCAGTGGGCCGCCTGTTCGTCGGTGACGATCAAAACCCGGTCGTGCCCCCGGTAACGGGCCCGCACCGCCTCCGTGGTGTTGGTGCCGCCCAGATCGTGGAACCGCTCCAGCACCCCGAGCACCGGCTCGCCCTCCTCGAACGACACCTGAGCGCTGTTCGAGCCGAACTCCACCAGATCCGCCCGCTCGGCGCGCATGGCCAGCGCGGTGCCGAACACGGCCGCCGCGTCCGCCCGGGTCAGCCTGGACCGCTCGGAGACGGTGTCGAAGAACATCGAGCCGGAGCGGTCCACCAGGATCAGGGTCCGTCCGGGCAGGGGCGGTACGTTGGCCAGGGAGTGGCCCAGCGCCTGCTCCAGCGCGGCCGCCCAGCGTCGCGACGGCGCGTGCTGGTAGGCGGCCAGGTAGCGGAAGGGGAACTGCCGGGACCGGGACACCTCGGCGGCGTCCGAGAGCCGGGCGGCCACCTGGGCCGCGACATCGTCGGAGACCCCCGCCTCGTCGAAGTTCCGCAGGTTCCGCAGGAGCGCCATCGGCCCCATCGCCGGGATCACGGCCTCCCAGACAGCGGCGTCCAGCGGTCCCTGGAGCCAGCCCGCCAGGGCCTCCCACGTCATGCCCGCCGCGGCCAGCCGCTCGGAGCCGCCCGGCCCCGTCACCAGAGCGCGCCGCTCGTCCGCAGCCGACTCCATCAGCGCCCGATGGGCGGTCAGCAGACGGTCGGAGGAAGGCGGAACGGCCCGCTCCGGGTGGTGGCGGCGGTCCAGGGCGTACCGGAAGAGCGCACCCTGCCAGGGCTTGTCCGGGTCGGGGGAGGCGTGCACCAGGTTGAGTACGTCGCCGAAGCGCAGGCCCTTGGACGCGGTGTCGTACTTGAGCAGGGACCGCGACGTGTACAGACGGCGTACGCCGTCGGCGACGCCCCGCTTCACCGGCTGCGGCACGTTACGCCCGTACGCCGAGATCCAGTGGGCGAGCAGTTCACCGGGCTCGTCGGCGCGCTGGAGCACCGAGTCGATCACGGACCGGTTGGACGGGCCCCCGGACTTTCCGGCCTTGAGCCGGGCGTGCACGTACGCGGCGGCGCCCACCAGGGAAGCCGTGCGCATGTTGCCCTCGCCGCGCAGCCAGCGCAGCAGGCCGGCCGTCCACTCGGGGTCCTGGAGAGCGAGTTCACCGACGAGACGGACGTACCGGTCGTCCCGCTCCGCACCGCTCTCGTAAAAGGTCCGCTGGGAGACGAAGTTGCCGACCGCGAGGAGGAAGAGCTCCTCACGGGGCTCACGGGCGAAGGCTTGGCCGCCCTCGTAGGTGCAGACGGGCGGCCAGGACTGGTGACCGAGTCCTGGTGGACGCAGGGAGACGGCGGCCGCCGAGACATGCGGGGCCACGAGCATCTCGGACCAGATCTTGGAGACGCGTGGGGCGTAACGAGGCAGCGAATCCCCCTGGATTCAAAGGAATGGACGGCCCCGGCCACACGGTCCGACGGGGCGAAGGCGCCCGCGCCTGCCGAGATCAGAGGTGGCGGCGGCGTAACTTGGTTTCGAAAGGAAGTAGCCGCAGCCGAGCGCATCGGAGGCGCGGTCGCGACACCAACGTACAAGCGCCACCGGATCGCGCACCATCGATTTATGCGGGCCCGCGAACCTGCCCGGCGCTCGGACGCCAGGCGGGCGGTTGTTCCGGGTGTCCCGCGAACCGCGATGAGTTCCGCGGCGTTTGGCGGTCTTACTGTCGAATCCGCGACCGAGGAGGACTTCCGATGCGCAGCGTGACCTATTCGATGAGCGTCTCACTCGACGGCTACATCGTCGGGCCGGACGGTGGCTTCGACTGGTCGGAGCCCGACGACGAGGTCTTCCGTTTCTGGATCGACGATATTCGGGACGTCGGCGTGCACCTGCTGGGACGACGGCTGTACGAGACGATGCTGTACTGGGAGACCGCCGACCAGGATTCCTCGCTGGACGACGCCCAGCTCGAGTGGACCGCGCTCTGGAAGCCGCTCCCGAAGGTGGTGTTCTCGACCACGCTGTCGGAGGTGCAGGGCAGCGCCCGTCTGGCCTCCGGCGGCGTGGCGGAGGAGATCGAGCGGTTGCGGTCCGAGCCGGGGGAGGGTGAGATCGCGATCGGCGGCGCGACGCTCGCCGCCGAGGCGGCCGCGTCGGGTCTGATCGACGAGTACCGGGCCGTCGTCTACCCGGTGCTGGTCGGCGGCGGCATTCCGTTCTTCCCGCGGAGTGAACGTCGGGTGGATGTCGAACTCGTCGACACCCGTACCTTCGGTTCGAAGTTCGTCTACCTCCGCTACCGCGTGGTCCGCTGAAGGCCGACCTTGATGGGTCTGTCCGTGACGGGGTCGGTCCGCGACGGGTCTGCGGAGTCTGTCGACGACGGGTCCGTCCGTGCGGGGTGCCTGCCGGGCCTACGGCTCCGCGTCTGCGTGGCCGGGCCCACAGGGCCGTCCGACCGGGCCGGCCGCGAACGTTCTGGGGGTGCCGACCGTCGCCGCGCCGGTGGTCCCGCTCAGCTCCCACGCCTCGTACACCGGCAGCCCCACACTCGCCAGGAACTCCAGGACACCGGTGGGAATCGGCGCCGCGCCGCTGAAGGCCCGGTGACATGCGTCGAGGCCGAGGAAGGCCCGCAGGGGCAGCAGCACCTGTCGGTCGAACTCCTCCAGCGCGCCGGCCGTCTCGGCGGAGACCTCTTCGCCTGCCGAGCGAAGGCGGTACGCGTGCAAAGCGGTTCGCTGGGCCTGCGCGACGGCCGTGGCACGGTCCGCGGGAAGGGCCGCGATCCGCGTCAGCAGGTCGCCGGCGAGCTTCTCCCAGAGCCGGGGGACGCCGAAGACGTCGTGGGGGCGCACCGCGAGCAGCGTGGGCAGGAGTCGGTCGTCGTCCGGGCAGATGGTGACGTGCCCGGCGTTGTGGATGGGCAGGTGGATCCCGAGCACGCGCTCGGTGAAGTGTCCCGTCGGCAGATGGGCGACGGTCCGCGGATGATCCGGGACGGGGGCGAGCCGGTCCAGCATCGCGAACTCGTGGATCACGTCGCGGTGGGAGAGCACCGCGCCCTTGGGGCCGTCGGGGGAGTCCGAGGTGTACACCAGGGCCAGCGGCTGGTCGGGAGCGGCGGCGTCGGTGAGCGCCTCGAACGCGGCCTCGTCGGGCGGCAGCGCGTTGCGTACGGCCGCGTAGCCGACGAAGCGCGGGTCGTCGGCCGGATCGTCGCTCCCGTCGAGTACGACGACGGCGCGAAGGTGCGGCAGGTCGTCCAGTACCGGCCGTCGGCGCCGTAACTGCTGCTCGTCCTCCAGGACGATGACCGTAGCCGCGCTGCGCCGGGCCAGGGCGCCGAACTGCTCGGTGCTCAGTGTGTCGTACGTACTGCACGGCAGTGCGCCCAGGTGCACGGCGGCCAGGTCCGTGACCCAGTGCTCGGGCCGTCCGGACATCGCGACGAGCAATCGGTCGCCCCGACGCAGGCCGAGCGCGGCCAGGCCGCGGGCGAGGGCCGCGACCTCGGAGCGCAGCTGGGCCCAGGTCAGGGTTTCCGCGTCCGGGCCGGGGTCGGTGGTCAGTGCGGGCCGTCCGGCGAACTCCCGCGCGTTGCGCCGCAGTAGCGCGGTGATCGTCAGCTCCTCGACGTACGGGTGTAGCGGCTCTGCTGTGGTCACGGCGGGTTCCCTCCATCACGAAACCGTGTGCGGACGGTGCGCGGCGAGCTCACAAGACCCGGGAGACCACAGGCGTCTCCCTGGTTCGGTGAAGACTCTGGCGCTCTTGCCCGGCCTGTGCTCCCCTAGGGGTGATACGAGGAGCCTCAATGTGTTTCATCGTATCAAGTCATCGAACTCGAGGAGGAGTTCAGCGCAATGGACGCGATCAGCAGGCGCAAGATGTTGATGACAGGAGGGGCCCTGGGGGCCCTCGGGGCGCTGGGTCTGGCCACGCCTGCCAACGCCCGGACCCTGTGGACCTGGGCGCCGGACACGTCGGTGGCCGGCTCCGGATCGGGGCTCGACCCGCAGTGGGTGTGGGACGAGGAGGCCGACCCGGTGCTCGCGGCCGTACTCGACCGCGGCAACGTGTCCGCGATCAACGAGCAACTGGCCACCTGGACCCGCAACGACCAGGAGCCGCCCGCCGGACTCCCGTCAGACTTAAGGGAGTTCATGGACCACGCCCGCCAGTTGCCGTCCTGGGCGGACCGGGCGAAACTCGACCGCGCCTCCCGGATCAACTCGAAGAAGGGGATCTACATCGGAGCGCTCTACGGCCTCGGCAGCGGCCTGATGAGCACCGCCATACCCCGGGAGTCGCGCGCCGTCTACTACTCCAAGGGCGGCGCCGACATGAAGGACCGCATCGCCAAGACGGCGAAACTCGGCTACGACATCGGGGCCACGGACGCCTACCTGCCGCAAGGCTCGATGATCGTGACCGCGGTGAAGACGCGGATGGTGCACGCGGCGGTACGCCATCTGCTGCCGCAGTCCCCGGCCTGGACCCAGACCAGCGGCGGCCAGACGATACCGATCAGCCAGGCCGACATCCTGGTCACCTGGCACAGCCTCGCCACGTTCGTCATGCGCAAGATGAAGGAGTGGGGTGTCCGGGTCAGCACCGACGACGCGGACGCGTATCTGCACGTATGGCAGGTCAGCGCCCACATGCTCGGGGTGCGCGACGAGTACATCCCGGCCTCCTGGGACGCGGCCAACGCCCAGTCCAAGCAGCTCCTCGACCCGGTGCTCGCCCCCACCCCCGAGGGCAAGGCGCTGACCGACGTCCTCCTGGGCATCGTGGCGCAACTCGACCTCGGTCTGACCCGTCCCCTGATCAGCGCGTTCTCCAGGTACACGCTCGGCGACCGGATCGGCAACATGATCGGCCTCTCCCAGGAGCCGATCCTGGAGCCGCTGATCGCGACGGCCTGGCCGCTCCTGGTGGCCTTCCGGGAGGGCCTGATCCCCCTTCCCGCGATCCCGGCGATCGCCTGGACCGTGGAGGAGGCGCTGCGCCAGTTCGTGCTGTTCTTCCTCAACGAGGCGCAGCCGATCGCCATCACGATCCCGGACATGAACCGCCCTGCCTGAACATCCTCGCCCGAACCGCACAGCAACCCCGACACCCCGGTGCCGTACCTCTGCCGGGCCCCGTCCGCTGCCAGGGGCGGCCGTCAACCCCACCGCCCACCGCCCCTGGCAGCACTCCCCGACCTGGTACGCAGGCCTTGGCCGAACCGACGTGGGCGATGAAGCGCGGACCCTCGGTCCGATGCGCGCCTCCGCAGCGCGCGGGACCGTGCGGCGAACGTCGAGCACGTCGCGCACCTCATGTCCAGGTGTGGGCGGGCCGGGAGCTCCGGCCCTCGCACCGCGGATCAGACCGCCACCAGCGCCGCCGCGACGTCCTCCGTGTACGAGAACGAATGCGCCGCGTCGGGATCGCCGTGGACGAGGGCCAGTTCACCCTCGCGGACCCGAGGCGCGACCGGCAGCGTGAACGCCGAGACCGCTCCAGGGCCCAGGTACTGGCCTGCTCGCACTTCGGTGACCCGCAGCCGCCCCTCGTCGTGGGCGTCCTTGCGGGAGGCGGCCGCCGAGGGCAAGCGTGTCGCCTCGATCTGCAGTGGTGCCTTCGTCCTCGCCCAGGCCGGGCTCCTCGACGGCCGTGTCGCCACGACCCACTGGACCCTGGCCGAGGAACTGCGGCGCGCCTTCCCCGCGGTGCGCGTGGACGCCGACCGGCTGTTCGCCGAGGACGGGCCGATCGTCACCGGTGCGGGCTCGGCCGCCGGGATCGACCTGTGCCTGCACCTGATCGGTTCCGACTACGGCGCGGCCGTGGCCGACGCGGCGGCCCGCGCCGCCGTTGTCACCCCGGTGCGCCACGGCGGGCAGGCGCAGTTCGTGCATACCCCCCTACCGGCCGGGACCGACTCCTCGTTGGACGCGGCCCGCATCTGGGCACTGCGACATCTGGACCAGTCGATCTCCCTGCGCGATCTGGCCGGTCGGGCCAAGGCCAGTGTGCGGACCCTGACCCGCCGCTTCACGGCCGAGACCGGTGTGACCCCGTTCCAATGGCTGCTCCAGCAGCGGCTGTTGCGGGCCCGCGAGCTTATGGAGACCACCGATCTCACCGTCGACCACGTGGCCGACCGCAGCGGCCTCGGCTCCGGCGAGTAGATCCGCCGGCATCTGAGCCACCGGATCGGCGTGACCCCGGCCGCCTACCGAAGCGCCTTCGCGCACCGCCCGAGGGTGAAGACCGGTCAGTGACCGTGCGCGCCCGGGTCCGGAAGTGGCGTTCGTAGGTGGTCGCTTGCGAAACACCCGGGCTGGTCGCTTGTGAAACACCCGGACTCCGGCGGTCCACCTGTGGTGGCCACCGCCAAGTCGCACGTCTCACGTCTCACGCCCGCTCACCGAACCGGGCGCCCGGGACCGGGCCCAACAGGTCGTCACCGCCTACGGGACGGGGCTCGTCACCCCGCCTCGCCGATGCCGTCCCGTACGGTGCGCAGGAGCCTGACCGCAGCGGGTCAGGCGGTCGACGCCGGTGCGCCCTCGTGCTCGTTCCCGGTCGGCTCGCGGCCGGCGACCGGGCGGCGGGCGAGCCGAATCGCGAGGGCCGCCAGCAGGATCGCGACGGCGAGCAGACCCAGCGGGATGCCGGTGCTCAGCCACCACCACACACGCTCTGCGGTGGCGGCGTCGTGAGCCTGCTTGTGCACCGAGGCGTCGATGCCCTTGACGGCGACGTCGGTCACGGGGAACAGCGTGACCGGGCCGCCCGCGCCCTCCGTCCGGGCGAGCACCGTCTGGTGGAGGGCGCCGTTCAGAGCCAGACCGGTGCTCGCGTCGACCCAGCCGGTGCGCACGGTGGTGGAGGTGTAGGTGAGGGGGACGGTCTCGGGCAGTGCGGCGAGCACCGCCTTGTCGGGCTGTCGGGCCGCGGGCAGCGCGGCGGAGAGGGCCGTCACCGCGCTGCGGGGGAGCGCCTTGGGCAGGACGTCGACGGTGGCGGGATCGGCGAGGGAGCCCGTGGCCTTGACGTCGTACCGGTAGGCGTCGCGGCCGTTCACCGACTCCTGTCCGGTGTACCGGGCGGGCACCGTCTTGCGGATGCCGGTGTCCCAGAAGCGGTAGTCGCGCCTCTCGGGGTCCAGCGGCCAGGAGAACACCAGGCCCGTGTGCTTCTCGGCGCCGGAGCCTGCGGGCGCCGGGCGATCCGCGAGAGTGCGCCGGTCCACCGCCCAGACGTGCTTGGCGGAGTTCAACGGCTTGCCGTCGGGACCCCGCAGCACCGCGTCGTCGAGGACCACGGCGGTGCTGCCATCGGTGTCCTTGACGGCGATGCGCCAGTCCAGGGTGACCGGCAGATCCGTGAGGAACGCATGGGTTTGATCACCGGCCGCCAGGGCCGGGGCGTTGAGCAGGGATGCGGTGCCCTTGTAGTGGAACGTGGTGTCGGCGCCGGACGGTATCTGGTGCAGGTCGGGATAGACGGCGAACCGGGTGAGCGCCGACGCGGCCACCAGGACCGCGGCCGACCCGGTCAGAATCCAGCTGCTCTTGCGCATGGCGTTCTCCTCGGGACGGGATGCCGATGGGCTGCCACTCGACGTGCTGTGCTTTCATCCGTACTTAGCGAGCGCTAGGTAAATTATGAGCAACGCGTCGAGGGGTCAACACTTCGCGCGAACTCCAACTGCCCGGTTTTCAAGCGCTACTTGGTGACACTCACCCAACAAGTGATCCTTTTCGGAAGAGGGGCATTCCTAGCGATCGCTAGTTAAGACCGCGCGTCGCGCATCAGCGGTCGCCACGAGTGCGGGACCCCTGGCCGGTGGGCCGTCACCCCGGGCGCTCTCGCATGCCATGATCGGTGACGTACGGAGCCCGACCGAAGGGAAGGACACCATGCCCGCCTATGCGATAGCGCACCTGCAAGAGGCCACCCCGGTCCCGGAGATCGCCGAGTACATCGAGCGCATCACCGCCACCCTCACACCGCACGGCGGCCGGTTCCTGGTGCACGCCGCACAGCATGAGGTGAAGGAGGGCAGCTGGCCCGGGCACGTCGTGGTGATCGGTTTCCCCGGGATCGCCGAGGCGCGGGCCTGGTGGGACTCGCCCGCGTACCAGGAGATCGCACCACTGCGCTCGCGGCACATCGAGGGCGACATCATCCTGGTCGAGGGCGTCCCCGAGAGCTACGACCCGGCTACGACCGCCAAGGCGATGCGGGAGAGCCTGCCGGCCGAGTAGTCCCAGGTCCGGGCCCGGCGCAACGGCGTCGGGCCCGACCGGTCGGAACTCGACGCGACCTACGTCTCGTACTCCGGCAGCTCCGCCCTGAGCAGCCAGGGTGACTACGTGCGCATCGACGGGCCCGGCGTCCGGGCCGAGTTCGTCTGCCGGAACGGCGTGGTCTACCGCAATCGGGTCCACTGCCACACCGTGTACCGCCACCACACCCGCGACTACGGCGGAGAGTTCTCGTTCCGATGGACCGCCCACCGCTCCCGCTGTCATCGGCACTGCGCATGACGGTCGGGGTCGCGGTGGCGGTACTGGCGGCGCTGCTCCTGACGGCGCCGGCCGCCGCGCATCTCATGGCGCACTCGCTGCTACTGCTCGACGCCGCCGGTCAGGGATGAGGCCGGACGCCCGCAGCCCGCTCGTATGATGCCGGGCATGGCGCGCTTCGAGGACCTCTGCGGCTCCCTGTGGGACACCGACGGCGAGGCCGTCGTCCAGCCGCCGCTGACGGACGAGGCGATCGTGGAGGCCGAGCGGCTGCTGGACGTCACGCTGCCCGCTTCCCTGCTCGACCTGCTGCGTCATCGCAACGGAGGCGTGGTCGCGGAGAGCCGCGACGCCTTCCCGACGAGCGAGCCGACGTCGTGGAGCGCCGACCACGTTCCGTTCGACTTCGTGATGGGCATCGGCGGCCGTGAGGGCACGCTCTCCCTGCTCGACAGCCCGTACCTGATCGTGGAATGGGGACTTCCGGGCGCGGTGGTCCTGGTGTCCGCCGCCGGCGCGGCGTGCTTCATCGGGCTCGACTACCGAGCCTGCGGCCGGCACGGCGAACCCTCGGTCGTCTGGTTCGACGCGGACCGCGGTACCGAACTGACCCTCGCCCCGGACTTCCGCTCCTTCGTCGAAAGGCTCGTCCCCGCGGGCGACTTCGAGAACGAGGACGAGGAAGAAGTCCCCGACTGAGCCCCGCCGGTGCCAGGGCTCCGGAAACCCCGCGGGAGGCGGTCTCGGGGCGGCCGACCTGCCGCGCCTATGCGACAGCAGGACTGCGGCGCTCGATCAGCACCACGTCGCGCCAGACGCCGTGGTGCTTGCCGATGCGCTCGCGCGTGCCGATGACGCGGAATCCGGCCCGCTGGTGGAGGGCCAGGCTGCCGGTGTTCTCGGGGAAGACGCCGGACTGGACGGTCCAGACGCCCGCCGCCTCGGTCGAAGCGATCAGGGCGCTCAGCAGCGCCGAGCCGATGCCGCGGCCGCGGGCGTCGGGATGGACGTACACCGAGTGCTCGACCACCCCCGCGTAGACGCACCGGTCCGACACCGTCACCGCCGCGACCCAGCCGAGTACCCGGCCCGAGTCGTCGACGGCGACGTGCCGGTGGCCGGGCAGCTTGGTGGCGTCGAAGTGTTCCCAGGTGGGCGCGGTCGTCTCGAAAGTGGCGTTGCCCTCGTCGATGCCGAGTTGGTAGATCGTCAGGACCTCGGTGGCGTGTTCGGGGCCCATGGCCGTGATGCGCGGGCCGGGCGGAACGCTCACGCTCGGCCCACCGGGGCGATCTCGTCGATCAGTTCGCGGACGCGCTTTTCGATCTCGTCGCGAATGGGCCGCACGGCGGCGACGCCCTGCCCGGCCGGGTCCGGGAGCTCCCAGTCGAGGTAACGCTTGCCGGGGAAGACCGGGCAGGTGTCGCCGCAGCCCATCGTGATGACGACGTCCGAGGCGTGCACGGATTCGACCGTGAGCACCTTCGGGACCTCGGCCGAGACGTCGATGCCGACCTCGGCCATGGCGTCGACGACGGCCGGGTTGACCGTCGTGGCGGGAGCGGACCCGGCGGAACGCACGTGGACACGTTCGCCCGCGAGATGGGTGAGGAACGCGGCGGCCATCTGGGAGCGCCCGGCGTTGTGCACGCAGACGAAGAGCACGGACGGCCGTTCGGCAGGGATGTTCATGGCGGTTGCGCTTTCTGGCGGCGGGCCGGTCAGGGGAGTACGGGGGCAGCGAGTTCGGGTTCGCCCTGGGGACCGGCGGGGGCGGCTGGTGCCGGTGCCGACTGCCCGAATATCGCGCGCAACAGTCCCAGCCCCATTGCGGCGCCCAGCAGTTGGGCCGCGATGAACGGGCCGACGGAGCCGGGGGAGATTCCGGCGAAGGTGTCGGTGAAGGCCCGCCCGATGGTGACCGCGGGGTTCGCGAAGGAGGTCGACGACGTGAACCAGTACGCCGCGCCGATATATGCGGACACGGCCACGGGTGCGTGGCGGGCCTGACCGGTGCGGGCCAGGCCGAGGATCAGCAGGACGAGCCCGGCGGTCGCGACGACCTCGCCCAGCCACAGATGACCGGCGAAGCGGTCGTGGGTGGACCACTGCGCGAGCGGCCTGCCGAACATCGCGTCCGCCAGGACCGCACCCGCGACGGCTCCCGCGACCTGGGCCGGTATGTACGCGGCGGCCTCACGCGCGGTCGGTCCGCCCCCGGTGCGGCGGCCGTCGACCCAGGCGGCGAGGGTGACGGCCGGGTTGAAGTGCGCTCCGGACGCCGGCCCCAGGAGCAGGATCAGCACGCCCAGGCCGAAGACCGTGGCCAGTGAGTCGGCGAGCAGTCGCACGCCCACGTCATGGGTCAGTTCGGTGGCTTGGACGCCGGAGCCGACGACCACCGCGACCAGGGCGGCGGACCCGACCGCCTCGGCGGCGACCCGGCGGCCCAGCGGGACGCTCACGCGGTCGCCCCGGCCGTGCTCGATGTCCGCAGGAAGGCGGCGAGCCGGTCGAGGGTGGCGGGCAGCGCCCAGTAGTAGACCCAGGTGCCGCGTCGCTCGCAGTCGATCAGACCGGCCTGCCGCAGCAGCTTGAGGTGGTGCGAGATCGTCGGCTGGGACAGCTCGAAGGCCGGGGTCAGGTCGCAGACGCAGACCTCACCGCCCGCCCGCGACGCGATCATCGACAGCAGTCGCAGGCGCACCGGGTCGCCCAGGGCCTTGAACAGCCTGGCCAGTTCGGCCGCCTGCCCGTCGTCCAGCGGGGCGGTCACCAGGCCGGGGCAGCATGCGCCGCTCTCGTCGTCCTGGCCGAGGACCACAAGTTCTTGCTTTGACATACGTCTATGTTGACATCCTTCGATACAGACCGCAAGGTTGCATCGATAAACGTCAATGCAAGTCGATGGGAGCCCAGTGATGTCCCGTGCTCAGCTCGCCCTGCGGGTCGGCGACCTGGAAGCGTCGATCGCCTTCTACTCGAAGCTCTTCGGTACCGAACCGGCCAAGCGGCGCGAGGGCTACGCCAACTTCGCCATCACCGAGCCCCCGCTCAAGCTCGTCCTGATCGAAGGCGGCCCTGGTGAGGAGACCCGGCTCGACCATCTCGGCGTCGAGGTCGAGTCCACCGACCAGGTCCACGCCGCCACCGGCCGCCTCAAAGACGCGGGCCTGGCCGCCTTCGAGGAGAACGACACCTCCTGCTGCTACGCCCTCCAGGACAAGGTTTGGGTGCACGGACCCGGCCGGGAACCGTGGGAGGTCTATGTCGTGAAGGCCGACGCGGACACCCTCGGAAAGAGCGCCGACCCCGACCCCGCCGGTGCCACCGGCGACGGCTGCTGCGCCGACCGGGCCACCGGACCTGCCGCCGAGTCGGCAGGCTGCGGCTGCGGATGAACCGGCGGTTCACGGGCTTGCCGCTGTCCCGTGAACGAGAGAGCCGTCCGGCGAAGCGCCTGCCTGTGACAGGCGGGCATGGCGGAGCCCCCTCACCGCTCGGCAGGGGGCTCCATCAGTGCTCGCTCAGCAGACCGCGGGCGGGATGCTCTGGTCGTACTGGAGGACGTTCTGCGGGTCGTACTTCGCCTTGATCCTGCGCAGGCGGGCGAAGTTGTTCGGCCAGTAGGCGGTCTCCCAGTCCTGCGTGCCGATGTTCGGCACGCTGACGTAGGCGCCGTCCACGTACGGGCGCAGCTTCTGGCTGAACTCGGCGATCCAGGCCTGGGCCTGCGGGGTGAGCGGATCGCAGATGCCCGGCTGGTCACTGCGCTTGCCCCAGCCGACACCCGGCTCGGCGTAGAAGAGCGCGTCGCGGTGCGGGAACGCCGTCCCGCCGCGGGGGCTCTTCCTGACCGCCCCGCCGAACGCCTGGACGAAGTAGTTGCTGTCGTCCGTGGGCGCCGTTGGCGCGTCCTGGGCCGTCCAGGCTGACGCTCATGCTGATCCGGTGGCGGGTGAACGCCTCGCACCAGGCGTCGTCGATCAGGGTGGCATCGGTCTGTACGGCGTGAGTGACCCGGTCGTCGTCACCGCCGCCCCTGGGGCCGAACCGGACGATCTGCTGCCTCGCTCGCGATCCGGGCTCGCGCCGAAAAGGCCCTACCGGCCCGCGATCTGCGGGCGGTCGCGGCGAGCGTCGTGCAGGACCGAACCCCACCAGAGCAACTGGTCGAGCATGGTCCTGGCGGCGTTCTCGGGGCCCTGCGGGTCCCGGAGCGTGCCGTCGGGGGCGAAGAGGAGGTAGTAGCTGGGGAAGGAGACGTAGTCGCGCACGGTGTGGGCGTGCAACTCGTTGAAGACCTGGCGCAGTTGCTCGATCGCCAGCAGCCCGCCGCTGAGGCCGCTGTAGCCGACGAAGCCGATCGGCTTGGCCTTCCACTGGGTGTAGTGCCAGTCGATGGCGGTCTTGAGGGAGGCCGGGAAGCTGCGGTTGTAGTCGGGCGTCACGATGACGACCGCGTCGGCGGCGTCGAGCCGCCGGGTCAGTTCGGCCATGCCCTCGGGACGCGGCGGGTCGGGCTGCATGGCCGGCGATGTGGGCGGCAGTGCGAGCGGGAGGTCGACGTCCGCCAGATCGATCAGGCTGATCGTGAACTCGTCGTGGCGCTTGGCCTGTTCGACGAACCAGTCGGCCACCACCGGGCCGAAGCGGCCTTCCCGGACACTGCCGACGATCACTGCGAGATTCAGTCGTGCACTGGACATGGCTGTGCTTCTCCTACGAAGGGGTCGGTGCCGCCCCGGGCCGGGGCGTGCGCTCCACGGTGTCGGAGAGGCGGAGGACGAGGGAGACCGGGCGGAGGGTGGTAGGGACAGGGCCACGATCCGCCGGGGCCGCCGGTGCTACGTTCGAGGAATGAGCGACAGCGAGCTCGGTCTCTTCCTGCGGCTGCGCCGGGAAGCCGTCACACCGGCCGAGGTGGGACTGCCCGCCGGGCCGCGGCGCCGTACGCCGGGACTGCGCCGCGCGGAAGTGGCGACGCTCGCCGGGATGAGCGTCGAGTACGTCACCAGGCTGGAGCAGGGGCGCGACCGCAGGCCCTCGGTGCAGGTGCTGGCGGCCCTGGCGGACGCGCTGCTGCTCACCCCCGGTGAACGGGTGCATCTGCACCGGCTCGCCAAGGGGGCCGACCCCGGCTTCAGCTGCCGGGGCGGGGCGGGACCGAACAGGGCGGTCAGGCCCACGGTGCGGGCGCTGCTGGAGCGGCTGGAACCGGCGCCCGCCGTGCTGGTGAACCGGCTGAGCGAGATACTGGCCTGCACCGACGGGTACCGGCGGCTGGCCGAACCGCTCGGCATGCTGGACGGGGTCCGGCCCAGTCTCGCCCGCTTCGTCTTCACCGACCCGCGGGCACACACGGTCTACCCGGACTGGGACACGGTCGCCGACGAACAGGTCGCGTCCCTCAAGCAGGGGCCGGGGCGAACCGACGCCCAAGTAGGCACGCTGATGGACGAGTTGACGGTGTCCTGCGGGAAACCGTTCGCCGAGCGGCTGCGGACGCTACCGGGGCTGCCGCGGGCGAACGGGGTCGTGCGCATGGTCCATCCGCAGGTGGGAGAGGTACGGCTGGCGTACGAAACCCTCGGCCTGCCCGCCGACGACGACCAGCACCTCGTCGTCCACCTGGCGGCCGACGAGGCGAGCGCCGCCGCCCTCGACCGTCTCACCGGCCGCCGCCCCGGGGCCTTGCGGGCGGTCTGAGCGGTACCGCCGCCGCCCGCGAGGCGCCCGGCCGGAAGTTCCCGGCCGGGCGCCTGAGGGAGCCGCTGGTCATGCGATGCCTATGGCGTCGGTGACGCGGTCTACTGCGTGAGCTTCAGCAGCTTGTTGGGCGAGCCCGAGCCCACACCGCTGAGGACTCCGCTGGTCGCGCCGTCGACCAGCGCGCTGCCGACGGTCGCCGGGGACGCGCCCGGGTGGGCGGTCAGGTAGAGGGCGGCCGCCCCGGTGACGTGCGGGGCGGCGAAGGACGTGCCGTTGCCCGTGTACGTGGCCGAGTCGGAGGTGTTCCAGGCCGCCGTGATGCCGGAGCCGGGGGCGAAGAGGTCCACCCCGGAACCGTAGTTGGAGTAGCTCGCCCGCGCGTCGCCGCTCGTCGTCGCGCCGACGGTCAGCGCCTGGGTGACCCGGGCGGGGGAGTAGTTCGACGCCGGGGCACCCGAGTTGCCCGCCGCTATGGAGTACGTGACCCCGGAGGCGATGGAGTTCTTCACCGCGGTGTCCAGCGAGGTGCTGGCACCGCCGCCGAGGGAGACGTTGGCGACGGAGTCGGCGACGTGGTTGGCGGTGATCCAGTCCACGCCCGCGATGACCCCGGCGGTCGTGCCGGAGCCGTCGTTGCCGAGGACCCGGACGGCGACGATCTTCGCCTTCTTGGCCACGCCGTAGGTGGTGCCGGCGGCGACGGTCGCGACGAAGGTCCCGTGGCCGTAGCCGTCCTGCGCGGTGGCGTCGTTGTCGACGAAGTCCCATCCGTAGGAGGCTCTGCCCGCGATGTCCTGGTGGGTGATGCGCACACCGGTGTCCAGGACGTACACGGTTGCACCGCTGCCCCCGTCATCGGGGTAGGTGTAGGTGCCGCTCAGGGGAAGACCGCTCTGGTCGATCCGGTCCAGACCCCAGGGGGCGTTGCTCTGGGTGCCGAGTGCGTGGACGACCTGGTCCTGCTCGACCGAGGCGACATCGGGGTCGGCCGCCAGCCTTCTGGCCTGGGCGCCGGTGAGGCTGACGGCGTAGCCGTTGAGCGCGGAGGTGAACGTTCGCTTGACGCTGCCGCCGTACTCGGCCGCCAGGTTCCTGCCGCGCGCGGTGGAGGCCCTGAAGCCGACGTCCTTCTTGAGCGTGACGATGTAACTGCCGGGCACGGCGTCCGCGGAGTCCGCCCCCAGCACGGTGCCCTCGGCCGGTGCGGCCTGGGCGGGGAGTGCGGAGAGGGCGCCCAAGGCGGTCGCCACCGCGGCCGTGATGGCGACCGCCGCGGTGACGCGCCGCTTCTTGGTGGGCACTGCTGCCATGTGGAGTGGTCCTTTGCGATCAGGCACGGAATCCTGGTGGGTGTCCGCGCCGAGCGGTGTGCGGCACCCGGTCGGTGCCACGGAGCGACCATGCGTCCGCGGCCGACGACGGAACAGCGATTACATGCGCATGCCATACACCTGCCATGCGATGCCATCGTGTGCAGTGCTGTGGACACAGGGGGTCATGTCCGCGTATCCGACAGGTCGTCAAGTGTGCCTGCGAACAAGGGAGTTCGGTATCCGCATCGAAAGTCGCCGCGGCGCCGGCCGGACATCGCACAGCCCCTCGAGCATGACGCCGAGGCGCGGTGGGTCATCGATTCCGGACGGGCGCCCCGCGCGGCGGTGTCCCGGTGCCGGAGACGGGCGTCGCCCTTCTCCGGCTCACAGGCTGCGTACCACGCGGGCGGGGTTGCCGACGGCGACGACGTTCGCGGGTACGTCCTTGGTGACGACGGCGCCGGCGCCGATGACGGAGTTGTCGCCGATGGTTACTCCGGGCAGCACGATGGCGCCGCCGCCGATCCACACGTTGTCGCCGATGACGATCGGCCGGGCCGCTTCGAGCTTGTCGCGCCGTGGCTGCGGCTCCAGCGGATGGGTCGGGGTCAGCAACTGGACGCCGGGGCCGATCTGGCAGTCCTCGCCGATGGTGATCGCCGCGACGTCCAGCGCCGTGAGGTTGTAGTTGACGAAGGTGCGCGCCCCGATGGCGATGTTGCTGCCGTAGTCGACGTACAGGGGCGGACGCAGATGGGCCTGTTCACCGAAGGACCCGAGCAGTTCGCGCAGCAGTGGCTGGGCGGCGTCGGCGTCCTCGGCGTAGGCGGCCTGGAAGCGGGCGGCCAGCCGGACGGCGCGCTGCTGACGGCGGCTGATCTCGGGATCGTCCGCGATGTACAGGTCGCCTGCCTGCATGCGCTGGAGGTTCGTGCGTGGGTCCTGGGCGAAGTGGTCCGTCTGCATGCGCCAGTCTTTCCCTGGGCGCGCACGGACATACCCGAGTCCATTCGTCCGGCCCGTTGCTGGACGCGTCCGTCGAAGGTGATGTCGGTGCGGTGTCAGTGCCGGACGGCCACCCCGATGCGGTCGCCCCTGTGCAGCCTCGACAGCACGGGTCCGGAGTCGTCGAGGTCGATCCGGCCGGACACGGAAGGGGGGCCTGCGACCTCGACCCGGTACTCGGCGCCACGACCGGAGTGGTTCTCCAACTTCCTGACCACGCCAGGGATGCCCCGGGTATGCGACGCGGCTTCGTAGGCCCGCACGGTGGCAAGACTGTGCCGATACGGCACCGCGAGCACGGCGGCTCCGCCGAGGAAGGCGAGCAGCGCCAAGGCCGCCAGTCCCCAGGCTCGTTGCCGGGCGTCCCAGGTTCTGCCCATCTGCGCCTCCCCGGGGATTCGACTCGCAGCGGGCGGGGAAGGTTGCGCGGGCCCGGCCCGAACAGCACGTCATCGTCGGCGGTGGTCCACGGCGTACTCCAGCGGGTGGTCGTCGGCACTCCGCACGGGTGTGGGCCAAGACCTGGACGTCGTCCGGGAACCACACCGTCGCCCTCGTCGCTCTCGGCACGACCGACCGACCGACCGACCGCCCGACGATCGGCGTCGACGCCATGACCCGCTACCGACGCACGGCGGCGTCCATGAGTTCGCGGGCTCGGCGCACGAACGTCTCGTGCAGCTCCCCGGCCGCCCGTGGCACGGATTCCGCCCGTCGGCGTTGCAGCATCAGCAGCACCCGGGCGGAGTCGCCGGCCAGCGGGCGGCACACGATCGCGCCGCCGCGCTCCAGCGGGTCGCCGAGCACACTGAAATCGGGTAGCACGGTCACCCCGAGCCCCTCCGCGACCATCAGCTTGCCCATCTCCGCGCCGTCGGTCGAGTAGGAGATCGCCGGGGCCCGGCCCGCCAGCAACCGGTGCACATAGCGGTGCATCACATAGCCGGTGCGCATCGCGATCAGCGGCTCGGTGAGCAGCTCGTCCACCGACACCTCCGCCAGAGCCGCCAGCGGCCTGTCCGGCCGTACGCACACCACCGGCCGTCCGCGCAGTAGTTCGGTGGTCTCGAAACCGGCGGGCAGGTCGTCGCCGTCGAGATGGTTGACCAGGCCCAGGTCGAAGCCGCCCTCGGTGAGGCCTCGTTGGATCTCGGTCTGTCGTGCGCCCACCACCTCGACCTGGGTGAGCGGGTGCGTCGCCCGGAACGTCCGAAGCACCGGGATGAGCAGGGGTACGGTCGCGGCGTTCACCGTGCCGACCCGCACCAGCCTGCTCAGGCGGTGCTGTTCACCAGCCGCGGACCGCAGCCGGTCCACCGCCTCCAGCACGCTCACGATGTGCGGCATCAACTCCTGCCCCGCCGCGCTCATCGTCGCCCCGGTGCGTTTGCGCTCCAGCAGATCGACGCCCAGTTCCCGCTCCAGATTTCGCACCGTTTCACTCAACGCGGGCTGAGACAGGTTGAGTTCGTCGGCCGCCCTGCGCAGTGAGCCGAGCCGGGTCACGGCCGTTATGTATTCCAGCTGTTCGGTCCGCATCCCGGCAGAATGCGTCGGCATACGGGGCACGTTCAAGGGTTCTCCTGTCACACCTTCGTGAAATGCAATGGTCCGCGATACGAGAACGGTCGGGTTTTCCTTGACGATGTTCGGCACCGGCTGCCACCATCGACGGCATGAAGATGCGACTGGACCTCACGCGGCGACGCCACGTCGACCTCGCACGTGTCTCCAGCGCCTCCTGTTGCGCCGCGGCCTGATCATTTCGCCGCATCCCTCCCTTCACCGCCTGGACCAAGCATCCCGGTAGGCCCGTCGCGGCGCCGGTGCATCCGTTCACGGCCTCTTTGTGTTCCCGTGCGCGTCGTGGATTCCGGCGTGCCCGAAAACAATTCCGCACCAGGAGTCACGCAATGTCCGCAGCGCCCGTGAAATTCGCCTACTGGGTCCCCAACGTCAGCGGCGGGCTCGTCACCAGCACGATCGAGCAACGCACCGACTGGGGGTACGAATACAACCGAGAACTCGCTGTCCTCGCCGAGAACAACGGCTTCGAATACGCGCTCAGCCAGGTCCGCTACATGGCCGGCTACGGCGCCGAGTACCAGCACGAGTCCACCAGCTTCAGCCTCGCCCTGCTGCTCGCCACCCAGCGTCTGAAGGTCATCGCCGCCGTCCACCCCGGCCTCTGGCACCCCGGGGTCCTCGCCAAGCTCGGCGCCACCGCCGACCACCTCTCCAACGGCCGCTTCGCCGTGAACGTCGTGTCCGGTTGGTTCAAGGACGAGTTCACCGCCCTCGGCGAGCCCTGGCTGGAGCACGACGAACGCTACCGCCGCTCCGAGGAGTTCATCCGAGCCCTGCGTCAGATCTGGACCGAGGACCACACCGAACTCGCCGGGGACTTCTACCGGTTGCGGGACTTCTCCCTCAAGCCCAAGCCGCTCGACACCCCTGGGCGACCGCACCCGGAGATCTTCCAGGGCGGCAACTCCACCGCCGCCCGCGCGATGGCGGGCCGGGTCTCCGACTGGTACTTCTCCAACGGCAAGGACTTCGACGGAGTCGCCGAACAGATCGAGGACGTACGCGCGTCGGCGGCCCGAGCCGGGCGCCAGGCGCCGAAGTTCGGCCTCAACGGCTTCCTGATCGCCCGCGACACCGAGGCCGAGGCCCGCGACACCCTGCGCGAGATCGTCGCCAAGGCCGACACCGAGGCGGTCGAGGGCTTCGGAGCCGCGGTGAAGCAGGCCGGCCGGTCCACCGCCGACGGCAAGGGCATGTGGCAGGACTCCAGCTTCGAGGATCTCGTCCAGTACAACGACGGCTTCCGGACCGGACTGATCGGCACCCCTGAGCAGATCGCGCAGCGCATCGTCGCCTACAAGAGGCTCGGCGTCGACCTCCTCCTGCTCGGCTTCCTGCACTACCACGAGGAGGTCGCGTACTTCGGCCGCCACGTGCTGCCCCTCGTCCGCGAGCTGGAAGCCCAACTTCCCGACGCGGAAACCGAGTCCGTTCTCGTCTGACCGGATCAAGAGACAGAGCGACCCACCTCCCTTCCCTCCGGGCGCCCGCTCCGTAGCGCCCCGGCTTCCAGAAAGAAGCAGCCTCATGGCCACCGTCCTTTCCCTCTCCGGCAGCCCCTCCGCCTCCTCCCGCACCGGTCGCCTCCTGCGTCACCTGGACCAGCGGCTGATCGCCCAGGGCCACGAGGTCGTGCCGCTCGACGTCCGCACCATCCCCGCCCAGGCTCTGCTGGGCGCGGACCCGCGCCACCCCGCGATCGTCGAAGCCGCCGAGCTGTTCGCCCGAGCCGACGGGCTTGTCGTCGCCACCCCGGTCTACAAGGCCTCGTACTCCGGTGTGCTCAAGGCGCTGCTGGACCTGCTTCCGCAGTACGCGCTCGCCGGCAAGACCGTGCTGCCGCTGGCCACCGGCGGCTCCGTCGCCCACGTCCTCGCCATCGACTACGCCCTGCGCCCGGTCCTGACCTCGATGGGCGCCGCCCACATCGTCCAGGGCTGGTTCACCCTCGACAAGGACATCACCGTCCGCGAGGACGGCACCCTCGCCCTCGCACCGGCGGTCGTCGAAGCCCTGTCCCCGATCGTCGACCAGTTCTCGGCCGCGCTCGGACGCCGGCCCGCACTGTCCGCGGCGGCCTGACCCCGATGACCGCCCACGTCATCGCCGACGACGCCGAAGCGCTCGCCGTCGCCGCGGCCCTGGCCGACGAGTTCCGTGCCGGGGCCGCCGACCGCGACCGCGACCGCAGGCTTCCCACAGCCGAGTTGGCGCGGCTTTCGGCCTCCGGCCTGCTCGCCGTGTCCGTGCCCGCGGAACACGGCGGCGCCGACGTCAGCGCCCTGACGCTCGCGGAGATCTTCCGGTTGCTCGGCTCGGCCGACGGCAGCCTCGCCCAGATCCCGCAGAGTCACTTCGTGTACGCCAACGTCATCCGCCGGCAGGGCAGCGAGGAGCAGCAGAAGTTCTTCTTCGCCGAACTGCTGGCCGGGCGGCGGTTCGGCAACGCCCAGTCGGAGGCGGGCACCCGGCACGTCCAGGACCTGCGCACCCGCCTCGCCCTCCAGCCCGACGGCACCTACTTGCTCGCCGGGGTCAAGCACTACTGCACCGGCGCCCTCTTCGCCGACTGGATCCCTGTCCTCGCCCTGGCCGAGGACGACCGTCCGCATGTCGCCTACGTTCCCCGGGACGCCGACGGTCTCACGGTGATCGACGACTGGGACGGCATGGGACAACGGACGACCGCGAGCGGAACGGTGCGCCTGGACGGCGTCGCGGTGCCCGCCGACCGGGTGCTGCCGCACCACCTGACCTTCCAGGGACCCCAACTGCACGGAGCTACAGCGCAGTTGCTGCACGCCGCCATCGACGTGGGGATCGCCCGGGGCGCCCTGGCCGAGGCGGCGGAGTTCGTGCGGACGAAGAGCCGTCCCTGGTTCGAGAGCGGGCTCGACACCGCCGCCGAGGACCCGCTGCTGATCCAGCGATTCGGCGAACTCGCCCTGCTGGAACGGGCGTCGCAGGCGCTTCTGCGTGAAGCGGCCCGCGCGGTCGACGCCGCCCGCAGTCACCTCACCGACGAGTCGGCCGCCGAGGCGTCCGTCGCCGTGGCCGCCGCCAAGGTGAGTGCGGCCGAGGCCGCGTTGACCGTCGCCGACGCGCTCTTCGAGGTGTCCGGCACCCGCTCGGCGCTCAACGCCTTGAACCTGCACCGGCATTGGCGGGACGCCCGCACCCACACCCTGCACGACCCGACCCGCTGGAAGATCCAGCACATCGGCCGGTACGTGCTCAACGGCACCCTGCCGCCCCGTCACGGCCTGCTCTGACGGACCCTCGCGATCGGAGTACCCCTCGTGTCCCTCACCTTCCACTGGTTCCTGCCCACCAACGGCGACAGCCGCCACGTCGTCGGCGGCGGCCACGGCACCCCGGCCACCGCCTCGGGCCGGGACCGGCCGCCCACGGTCGCCTATCTGAGCCAGATCGCCCGGGCGGCCGAACACCTCGGCTTCGTGGGGGCGCTCACCCCCACCGGCGCCTGGTGCGAGGATGCCTGGCTGACCACCGCGATGGTCAGCCAGAACACCGAGCGGCTGAAGTTCCTGGTGGCCTTCCGGCCAGGCTTCGTCTCGCCCACGCTCGCCGCGCAGATGGCGTCCACGTTCCAGCGGCAGTCCGGCGGACGGCTGCTGCTGAACGTGGTGACCGGCGGCGAGAGCCACGAGCAGCGCGCCTACGGGGACTTCCTCGACAAGGACGCCCGCTATCGCCGTACCGGTGAATTCCTCCAGGTCGTACGCGAGTTGTGGGCGGGCGGAACGGTCGATCTGCGAGGTGAGCACATCCAGGTCGAGGGCGCGAGGCTGGCGCGGGTGCCGGATCCCGTCCCCGAGGTGTACTTCGGGGGATCCTCACCGGTCGCCGGCGAGGTCGCGGCCCGGCACGTCGACGCGTATCTCACCTGGGGCGAGCCGCCGGCCCAGGTCGCGCAGAAGATCGCGTGGATCCGCGGCCTGGCGGCGAAGGCCGGGCGGACCGTGCGGTTCGGGATCCGGCTGCACGTCATCACCCGGGACACCTCCGAGGAGGCGTGGGCCGAGGCGCGGCGACTGCTCGACGGGTTCGACCCGCACACGGTGCGGTCCGTGCAGGAGGGGCTCGCGCGCAGCGAGTCCGAGGGGCAGCGACGCATGCTGGCCCTGCACGCGGGCCGACGCGACGCGCTGGAGATCCACCCCAACCTGTGGGCGGGAATCGGGCTGGTGCGGGGCGGCGCGGGCACGGCCCTGGTCGGCTCGCACGAGGAGGTCGCCGAGCGGATCAAGGAGTATGCGGCACTGGGGATCGAGGAGTTCGTGCTGTCCGGCTACCCGCATCTGGAGGAGGCCTACTGGTTCGGGGAAGGGGTGCTGCCCCGGCTGGCGGCGGAGGGGCTGTGGCGCCATCCGTCCGCGGCGCCGACCGTCCAGGAGGCGCTGGTGCCCTTCGCGTGACGGGCGCGGGGCGTGCTCGGTGGTCCTCGCCCCGCGTTCGGTGACATCGCGCACGCCACCGCTGACGCGACCACGGCAGCGAGATCGCCGACCAGGTCGCCCGCCTGTGCGTGGTTCCGCCGCGGCGGGACGGCGGACAGACCCAGTACGTCGCCCGGCCCGTCCCCGAGGCGTCCGGCAGCAACACCGCCGAGGCCCGCGAATGGGCGCTGCGACACCTCCATGAGCCCATCCAGCTGGGCCGGCCGCCGAGGCCGGCATGAGCGTGCGCACCTTCAGCCGTCGCTACCTCGCCGAGACCGGCCGGACCCCCGGCCGGTGGCTCACCGTCCACAGGCTCGAACTCGCCCGCAGGCTGCTGGAGTTCAGCGAACTGCCGGTGGACCGGGTGGCGGAACAGGCCGGGTTCGGCAGCGCCTCCTCGCCGCGCCAGCACCTGGCCGCCGCGATCGGTGTCTCGCCCGCCGCGTACCGGCCTACCTTCCAGGGCCACGACCACGGCCCGGCCGTCCGTCAGCCGGGCGACGCGGGCGACTGACCAGGGCTGCGCGGCCGTTCCTCGACGCAGGTCGCGGTCTCACCTGGTGGTCAGGCGCATTGACATTCTTTTCGGGGCATGTCTAACTTGCGGCGCAGACCGAGATGCCCCAGGGCCGGAGAAGTGATGGTGACAGCGATGCGCGCAGCCGAAGGGACGGCCGCATGGCGGCGTTCCAGCTGCGTCCCGCTGTGCGCGGACCGCTCCGTCGACCTGCTGCGCGTCAACAGCGCGCTGTGTACGGCCGCTTGTTGCGCCCTCTGCCGAGGCTGACGGCTTTTCTGAGTCACTGACGGCCACCGCTGCCGCGGTGGTCCATCTCCCCGCCCAGCCCCTGTTTCGCGTGTACCCGTGCCTCGCCGTGTGCCGAGCCGCTCCCGCTCGGCGCGCACAGTGCCGCATCACGTGATCCGGGGTGTCCGAATCCGCTGGAGCCCACCATGAGTGAATCTCCGGGTATCGCTGTGTCCGCCGGATCAGCACCGCCCGCCGAGGCGATCCCTCGCCCCGCCGCCCCCGTCGAACCGAAGCCCCTCGCGGCGCAGCGGGTCCTTCCGCTCCGGCGTCCCGGCCGCTGGATCAGCACAGCCGTCGTGCTGGTGCTGGCCGCCCAGATCACCCACGGGCTGGTGACCAACCCGTTCTACCAGTGGGACCGCTTCCGCTACTGGTTCCTGCGCCCCACCGTCCTCGACGGGCTCGTCATCACCCTCGAAGTGACCGCCCTGAGCGCGGTGTCGGGGCTGCTCGGCGGGATCCTGATCGCGCTCGGCCGGCTCTCCGCGAACCCGGTGCTGCGTGCCGTGACCTGGCTCTACACCTGGCTGTTCCGGTCCGTACCGCTGATCGTCCTGCTGGTCTTCCTCTACAACTTCAGCGCCCTGTACAAGACGCTGAGCCTCGGGGTGCCCTTCGGGCCCGCCTTCTTCACCTTCGACGAGTCGAAGCTCGCCACCGACATGGCCATCGCGGTCGTCGGACTCAGCCTCAACGAGGCGGCGTACGCGTCGGAAGTGGTGCGCGGCGGCATCCTCTCCGTCGACCAGGGGCAGCACGAGGCGGCAGCCGCGCTCGGTCTGCCCAAGGGCTACCAGTTCACCCGGATCGTCTTCCCCCAGGCCCTGAGGTCCATCACCCCGAACTACGTCAACCAACTGATCGGACTGATCAAGGCCACCTCACTGGTGTTCTACGTGTCGCTGCTCGACCTGTTCGGCACGGTGCAGATGATGGGCAGCACCTACCCCGGCGACATCGTGCCGCTGCTGCTGGTCGCCACCGTCTGGTACCTGATCCTCACCAGTGCCGTGTCCGTCGTCCAGTTCTACGTCGAGCGGTACTTCGCCCGGGGCGCCACCCGCACCCTGCCGCCGACCCCGTTGCAGAAACTCCGCGCCGGCCTGGGGGAGTTGCGGGCGCGAGCGCGCAGGGAGGCCGCCGTATGAGCACCGAGACCACCGAGTCCGCCGAGATCCCGACGACGGCGGCGGCGCCCGCCGCCGTCGAGGTGCACGACGTGCACAAGTGGTACGGCGCCCACCGGGTGCTGGACGGAGTCGACCTGACCGTACGGCCCGGCGAGGTCACCGTCATCCTCGGCCCTTCCGGCTCCGGCAAGTCCACGCTGCTGCGGGTCATCAACCACCTGGAGAAGCCCGAGGTCGGCTATGTCAGCATCAACGGCGAGCTGATCGGCGTGAAGCGCCAGGGGGAGAGGCTGAAGGAGCTGAGCGAGCGGGCGATCCTGGCGCAGCGCGGCCGTATCGGCTTCGTCTTCCAGAACTTCAACCTCTTCCCGCACCTCACCGTGCTGGACAACGTGGCCGCCGCCCCGGTCGCGACCGGGAAGCTCACCAGACCCGAGGCTCAGGAGCTGGCCCGGGAACTGCTCGGCCGGGTCGGCCTGGCCGACAAGACCGGTGCGTATCCAAGGCAGTTGTCCGGCGGACAGCAGCAGCGGGTGGCCATCGCGCGCGCCCTGGCCCTGCGGCCCGGCGTGATCCTCTTCGACGAACCCACCTCCGCCCTCGACCCCGAGCTCGTCGGCGAAGTCCTGGCCGTCATCAAGGACTTGGCGACCAGCGGCACCACCCTCGTCATCGTCACGCACGAGATCGGCTTCGCCCGCGAGGTGGCGGACCGGGTCGTGTTCATCGACGACGGCCGGATCGTCGAGCAGGGCCCGCCGTCCGAGGTCCTCGACCACCCGCAACACGAGCGGACCAAGGACTTCCTCAGCAGAGTCCTCTGACCGCCGCCTACCGCTCGACAACTCTCGGCCACCGGTGGCCCGTCGGACCGCGCCGTGACACGGCCCGGTCCCGACCGCGCCCCGTAGCGCTCCAGACAAGGGAGACTCCGCACCGCATGTCCACCAGCGTCCACCACGCCCCGTCCTCCTCCCCGAGCCCGACGCAACCGCACATCCTGGACAACGCCGCCTGGGCCGCGCTGACCGGCCCGCACGCCCACCTCGCCGAGCGCGTCGGCCGGGCCGCCCGCTACCCCACGGACGTCTCCCCGTTCACCGCCCTGGAGGACCCCGCCGACCCCCGGGCCTGGGACGACCTGGCCGCACTGGTGGGTCCCGGCACCGTCACCGCGGTCACCGCGGTCCAGACCGTGCCCGAGGGATGGGAGATCGAGGACAGCGGTGTCGGCGTCCAGCTGGTCGACACCGCCCTCTTCGCCGAACCCGCACCCGAAGCCGTACGACTCGGACCCGCCGACGTGCCCGAGATCCTCGACCTGATCGCGCTCACCCAGCCGGGCCCCTTCCTGCCCCGCACCGTCGAACTGGGCACCTATCTCGGCATCCGGGACCGAGGACGGCTGATCGCCCTGGCCGGCGAACGCCTCCGCCCGCCGGGCTGGACCGAGATCAGCGCCGTGTGCACCCACCCGGACCACCGCGGCCGGGGCCTGGCCACCCGGCTGGTCCGCGCCGTCGCGGCGGGGATCAGGGAACGCGGCGACACCCCCTTCCTGCACGCAGCGGCGAGCAACACCCGAGCGATCCGGCTCTACGAGTCCATCGGCTTCACCCTGCGCCGCCGTACCCGGTTCACGCTGGTCCGCACACCGGGCGCACAGCCGGGAAGAGAGGGCCGGGACGGTGCGCGGGGCCGGGACGAACGCGTAACCGGACGGGCGGAAGAGAAGGCATGAACCCCGCCCCGCCCCGCCGCCTGCACCTGTACTCCCGGCCGCACATCGATCTGCTGCGCACGGCCGGCGCGCTCTGTCGCTCCTGACCCGTCGTCCTCGCAGCCGCCCCCTGCCCACCGGGCCGGCTCCCTCGTACAGCTGATCAGGAAGGCACCGATCCCGTGTCCTCGTCACCCTCCCCGCTGCACCTCGCCGTCGCCCTCGACGGCGCCGGCTGGCACCCGGCCGCCTGGCGCGAGCCCGTCGCCCGCCCCACCGAACTGCTCACCGCCGCCTACTGGACCGACCTCGTCACCGAGGCCGAGCGCGGACTGCTCGACTTCGTGACCATCGAGGACGCGCTCGGCCTCCAGTCCTCGTCTCCCACCGAACCCGACGACCGCACCGACCAGGTCCGCGGACGCCTGGACGCCGTGCTCATCGCCGCGCGGGTCGCCCCGCTGACCCGCCACATCGGTGTGGTGCCGACAGTGGTCGCCACCCACACGGAGCCGTTCCACATCTCCAAGGCGATCGCCACCCTCGACTATGTGAGCGGCGGCCGCGCGGGTCTGCGCGTCCAGATCTCGGCGCGCCGCAACGAGGCCGCACACTTCGGACGCCGTACGTTCCCGCCGTTCCGGATCGAGGACTACGACACACCTGCCGTGCAGGAAGTGGTGGCGGACGCCTTCGAGGAGGCGGCCGACTACGTCGAGGTCGTGCGCAGGCTGTGGGACAGCTGGGAGGACGACGCGGAGATCCGGGACGTCGCCACCGGCCGCTTCGTCGACCGGGACAAGCTGCACCACATCGACTTCGAGGGCCGCTTCTTCGACGTCAAGGGTCCTTCGATCACGCCCCGCCCGCCCCAGGGCCAGCCGATCGTCAGCGCACTGGCCCATGCGACCGTCCCCTACCGACTGGTGGCCCGGGCCGCCGACATCGGTTACGTCACCCCGCACGACGCGGGCCAGGCCCGCGCCGTCGTCGAGGAGATCCGTGCCGAGCAGTCCGCGGCCGGCCGCGCCGACGACATCCTGCATGTCTTCGGCGACCTGGTGGTCTTCCTCGACGACGACCCCGCCGAGGCCGCGGCCCGCCGGGAGCGCCTGGACGCCCTCGCCGGACACCCGTACACCGGCGACGCCCCGATCTTCACCGGCACCCCCGTCCAACTCGCCGATCTCCTGCAGGAATTGCAGTCGGCCGGGCTGAGCGGCTTCCGGCTGCGGCCCGCCGTCGCCGGCCACGACCTCCCGGCGATCACCCGCGGCCTGGTTCCCGAACTTCAGCGCCGGGACGCCTTCCGCCGGGCCTACGAGGCCGACACCCTGCGCGGGCTGCTGGGGCTCGCCCGCCCCGCCAACCGCTACTCCCCCGAACTCTCGGCTTCGCTCGAGCCCGGGGGGACCCCCATCGCCGCGAACGCCTGAGCCGGAGGGACCGTACGACATGAGCAAGCCCCTGAAGCAGATCCACCTGGCCGCCCACTTCCCCGGCGTCAACAACACCACGGTGTGGAGCGACCCCGAGGCCGGCAGCCACATCGAGTTCAGCTCCTTCGCGCACTTCGCGCGAACCGCCGAGCGCGCCAAGTTCGACTTCCTGTTCCTCGCCGAGGGCCTGAGGCTGCGCGAACAAGGCGGGCAGATCTACGACTTGGACGTCGTCGGCCGCCCTGACACCTTCACCGTCCTCGCCGCGCTCGCCGCCGTCACCGAGCACCTCGGGCTGACCGGCACCATCAACTCCACCTTCAACGAGCCCTACGAGGTGGCCCGCCAGTTCGCCAGCCTCGACCACCTCTCCGGCGGCCGGGCCGCCTGGAACGTGGTCACCTCCTGGGACGCCTTCACCGGCGAGAACTTCCGGCGCGGCGGCTTCCTGCCGCAGCAGGAGCGCTACTCCCGGGCCAAGGAGTTCCTGGCCACGGCGAACGAACTGTTCGACTCCTGGCACGGCGACGAGATCCTCGCCGACCGGGCCACCGGCACCTTCCTGCGCGACGCGAAGGCCGGAGCCTTCGAGCACCGGGGCCGACACTTCGACATCCACGGCCAGTTCAACGTGCCACGCTCGCCCCAGGGCCGCCCGGTGATCTTCCAGGCGGGCGACTCCGAAGAGGGCCGGGAGTTCGCCGCCGCCGGCGCCGACGCCATCTTCAGCCGGCACAGCACCCTCGACGCCGGCCGCGCCTTCTACACCGACGTCAAGTCCCGTCTCGCCAAGTACGGCCGCCGGGCCGACCAGTTGCTGATCCTCCCGGCCGCGACCTTCGTGCTGGGCGACACCGACGCCGAGGCGGAGGACCTGGCCAAGGAGGTACGCCGTAGTCAGGTCAGCGGCGCCACGGCCATCAAACACCTCGAGTTCGTATGGAACCGGGACCTGTCCTCGTACGACCCGGACGGACCGCTGCCCGACATCGATCCGGACGTCGGCGACCACCACATCTCCCAGGGGCGCGCCCAGGTACGCATGTACCGCGACCCGCTGGCCACCGCCCGCGAGTGGCGCGAACTCGCCGCGGCCAACCGGTGGTCCATCCGCGACCTGGTCATCGAGACCGGCAACCGGCAGGCCTTCATCGGCTCACCGGCCACCGTCGCGAAGACCATCAACGACTTCGTCCAGGCCGACGCCGGCGACGGCTTCATCCTCGTCCCGCACATCACCCCCGGCGGTCTCGACCCCTTCGCCGACAAGGTGGTCCCGCTCCTCCAGGAACAGGGCGTCTTCCGCACCGATTACGAGGGCCCCACCCTGCGCGACCACCTCGGCCTGGCTCACCCCGACGAGGCGCGCGACGAGCGGGCGGCATCGTGAAGTTCCTCGCCATCACCCTCATCGTCCACGCCCCGCACCCGGTGACGGGCATACGCAAGTCCACCCAGGACCGCTTCCGCGAGGTGCTCGACAACGCGCTGCTCGCCGAGGAACTCGGCTTCGACGGCTTCGGCGTGGGGGAGCGGCACGAGAGGCCCTTCATCTCCTCCTCGCCGCCCGTCGTCCTCAGCCACATCGCCGCCCTCACCTCCCGGATCCGGCTGTTCACCGCCGTCACCACGCTCAGCCTCCTCGACCCGGTGCGGGCGTACGAGGACTACGCGACCCTGGACCATCTCTCCGGCGGACGCCTGGAGCTGATCATCGGCAAGGGCAACGGGGCCGCCCAGCGGGACCTGTTCCAGGTCACCCCCGAGGACCAGTGGGACCGCAACGCCGAGAGCTACGAGGTGTTCCGCAGGCTCTGGCGTCAGGACAAGGTGACCGCCGAGACCCGCTTCCGCCCGCAGCTCAAGGACGCGGAGGTGTGGCCCCGGCCCCTGCAACAGCCGATCCGGGTCTGGCACGGCAGCGCGACCAGCAAGGAGTCGGTCGACCTGGCCGCCCGCTACGGCGACCCGCTCTTCTCCGCCAACGTCACCAACCCCATCGAGCCCTACGCCGAATTGATCCGTCACTACCGGGAGCGCTGGGAGCACCACGGCCACGATCCGGCCGCCATCGCGGTGGGCGCCGGGACGGCCGGCCTCTACGCGGCCCGCACCTCCCAGGAGGCGCTCGCCGCCTACCGGCCCGTGTTCGAGGGAAACCTGGCGTTCCAGAAACGGCTGGGTCTCGAACCGGTCTTCGCGACCCTGGAGGACTTCGTGGAGCACAGCTCCGCGCTGATCGGCAGCCCCCAGCAGATCACCGAGAAGGTGCACCGCTACCACGAACAGTTCGGGCACACCGTACTGCACCTGCAGGCGGACGCCGGCGGCCTGACGGACCGCCAGCACCGCGACTCCCTCGCCCTCTTCCAGTCGGACATCGCGCCCGTGCTGCGCCGCGAGATCCCCGACCCGCCGTTCCCCTGGGGCCCGGTCCTCGCGCAGCCCGCACCCGCGCCCGTACCCGCCGATCACTGAGGAGCCCTCCACACATGTCCGACATCCCCCTCGGCGTCCTGGACCTGATCCCGATCCCGACCGGCTCCAGCGCCACCGAAGCGCTGCGCAACTCCATCGACCTGGCCCAGCAGGCCGAGAGCTTCGGATACGCCCGGTACTGGGTCGCCGAGCACCACCTCAACCCCGGCGTGGCCGGCACCTCGCCCGCGGTCGTCCTCGCGCTGACCGCCTCCGCCACTTCGACCATCCGGCTCGGCTCCGGCGCCGCCCAACTCGGCCACCGCACCGCCCTGTCCACGGTCGAGGAGTTCGGCCTGATCGACGCCCTGCACCCCGGGCGCCTGGACCTGGGCCTCGGCCGCTCCGGCGGACGGCCGCCCGGCGGGGCGGCCACCCCGCCGCCGACCGCCACCGGGGCCGTCGACGGGTACGCCCCCAACGGCCTGCGCATCCCGCCCCGGTTCTCGTTCGAGCACCTGCTCGGCTCACCGCGCGTGGCACTCCAGCGCAAGCTGCTCCATCTGCCGAACGCCGAGTCGCAGGACTACGGCGAGCAGATCGACGACATCCTGGCGCTGCTGGCGGGCACGTACCGCTCCGCCGCAGGCATCGAGGCCCACGTCGTGCCGGGAGAGGGCGCCGACGTCGAGATCTGGATCCTGGGCAGCAGCGGAGGCGAGAGCGCCGCGGTCGCGGGTCGCAACGGTCTGCGGTTCGCGGCGAACTACCACGTCAGTCCGGCCACGGTGCTCGAAGCGACGGAGGGCTACCGAGCCGCGTTCGAGCCCTCCGACGTCCTGGACAAGCCGTACGTCAGCGTGTCCGCGGACGTCGTGGTCGCCGAGGACGACGAGACCGCCCGCGAACTCGCCACGGGATACGGCCTGTGGGTGCGCAGCATCCGTACGGCCGAGGGCGCGATCCGGTTCCCCACACCGGACGAGGCCCGCGCCCACACGTGGTCCGACACGGACCGGGCACTGGTCCAGGACCGCATCGACACCCAGTTCGTCGGCTCCCCGGGCCGGGTCGCCGACCAACTGGCCCAGCTTCAGGAGGCCACGGGCGCGGACGAACTGCTGATCACCACGATCACCCACGACCACGCGGACCGCGTGCGCTCCTACGAGCTGCTGGCCGAGGAGTGGCGCAAGCGGTGAGGCGGGGAGTCGAGGCGGCGGGAGGCGAGGTGCCGGGGAATCCGACGCGGCGTTGACAGCCGTCGGGATCGGCGCGACGGTGAGGGGTCTGCTGTGGCCCGAGACCGGAGGTCGCCCCGTGGCCGGTTCGTCAGCACCTCGCTCGGACACCGACCTCGTCGAACGCGTACGAGACCTCCAGCCGCTCATCCGCTCGCACGCCCTGCGCACGGAGCAGCAGCGCCGGGTGACGGACGAGGTCGTCGAGGCCCTCACGGGTGCCGGGATCCACCGCATGAACGTCCCACGTCACCACGGGGGTTACCAGTCCTCGCTGCGCACTCAGGTCGACGCCCTGAGCGAGGTCTCCGCCGCGTGCGGGTCGGCCGGGTTCATGGCGTTGATCCAGGCCGGGTGTGCCTTCATCGCGGCCCTGTTCCCCGATGAGGCACAGGATGAGATCTTCACCGGCCCCGACGTACGGGTCGGTGGCACGCTCATCCCGAGCTCGAAAGCCGTCGCGGTGGACGGCGGTTACGTGGTCAGCGGAAACTCGCCCTTCGCGACCGGCTGCCAGGACGCCGACTGGCATCTGCTGACCGCGCTGTCCGACACCGGACAAGGCCCGCCGGAGATGCTGTGGTCGGCGATCCCCATGACCGACCTCAAGGTGCTGGACGACTGGAACGTCTCCGGTCTGGCCGGGAGCGGCAGCAACACCGTCGTCGCCCAGGACGTCCACGTGCCCGCCCATCGGGTGCTGCCGGTGGGGCCGTTGCTGGCGGGCGAATTCGCCTCGGTGCGCAACAGCGCCGACCCCTTCTACCGGATGCCGGTGCTGCTGCTGTTCTGCGCCTGGTCGGCCGCGAACGCGCTCGGCCTGGCCCGGGCGGCTCTGACGGAGTTCGGCGAGCGCATCCACCAGCGGGGCATCACGTACACCGTCTACGAGCGCCAGCACGACGCCCCGCTGACGCATCTCCAGTTCGCCGAGGCCGCGATGAAGGTATCCGCCGCGGAACTGCTCACCGCCGACTTCGTGGGGCTGATCGACTCCAGGGTGGCCGAAGCGGCGCCCTACACGACGCAGGAGCGGGCCCGGATCCGGGCGCAGTGCGGGTATCTGGTGCGGTTGTGCAAGGAGGCCGCCGACCTGATCGGGTCGGCCTCCGGCGCCTCGTCCCTCCAGCGGGAGGTGCCGATCCAGCGGATCGTGCGGGACCTGAACGCCCTGAGCCTGCACTCGTTCGTCAACCCGGCCGCCAACCTGGAGCTTTATGGCAGGGTGCTGTCGGGCCTCGACGCCGGGACACCGTTCCTCTGAAGCACGTCGCCCTCGACCGTCCGATGTGGAACGTAAGGACTCGACCGCAGTGATCACCACGGAAACTGGTGGGAGCACAGTTCGGCGAGACCGAGATCGGCTGGACCTTCGCCCGCGCCCATTGGGGGCGAGGCTATGCGACGGAAGCGGCCCGAGCGGTTCTCCGTTGGGGCTTCGGGCCGCTGGGGCTCAAGCAGATCACCGCCATGATCCATCACGGCGACACCGCCTCGACCGACGTCGCCCGTCGCCTCGGCTTCACACCCCTGCGCGAGGACACGGTCCTCGGCCGCCCCTGCACCGTCCATGCCCTGGCCCAGGAGGACTTCGAGTCCCCCTGAGCCTGTTCTTCACCTGCCGGGAGACGAGTCAGGCCCCTGGGTGCTCAATGGCCGCACGGTCTGCGCCGGCCTACGACTCGACGTCGAGCGGTCGCAGGAAGCGGCGCTCGTAGCGCTTGATGCAGCGGGTGGTACGAGCCAGTTCGATGGCGTCCTGGCACTCCGGGTCGGTCGCGCTGTCCTTGCGGTACTGCTCGTACGCGGCGAAGCCGGGAAAGGAGAAGAGGGCGTAGGCGATGTCGCTGTCGCCCTCGCTCGGCAGGAAGTAGCCGTGGTGTGTCCCGCCGAACCGGTTGACGAGCCCGACCCAGCGGCGGCCGTACTCCTCGAAATCCTCGAGCTTGTCGGCGTCGATCTCGTACTTCAGGTGAATGGTGATCACACCTACATGATGCTGCATGCCGGTTGGGGCTCGAAGACGGCCCCCGAGTCCGAACGGCTCGGTTGCCAAGAGGAGCCGTGTCGGGCACCATCCACGTCATGACTACGCGAAAGGGCCGTCGGCCCTCCGGTCGTTGACCGGCTCGTGGTGGGTGCGCAGCGGCGGTAGCGCCGACGGGAGTCCCACCCTTCTCGACCATGCACGGACCCTTCGGGGCCGTTACGGTTCCGGTCCGTGGCCCGGATTCGGCGATCCGCTCCCTGACACTCGCCCGGACAGTACCGACCTCGTGTTCGTCGGCGGCGGTGACGACGCTCTGCTACGACGTACCCCGGACGGGAACGGGGTCGGTCCACCCACCGGCGTCGAACTCGCCGACCACCTCGAACACCTGCTGCCGGCATCCGCGCCCGACGTGAGCGGCGACGAACTGAGGGGTCTGCACGACCTCCTCGCCACCTGCTCGCCGATCGAGGTCGCCGACGAGCTCAGTGCCGAGGTCCGCCGCCGCGGTCTGCCGTACGACGGCCTGCGCCGACTGGGGCGGCAGCTGGCGGAGCACGGTACCCACCGAGCCCCGGTGAAGATCGGCCTGGTGCTCCTGGGCCTGGGCGGGGACATCCGCGACCGAGAACTGCTGCTTCTGCTCGGCACCTTGGACGAGCTCACCCTGTACGCGGCCATCGCACTGCACCGCTCCCAGCCCGACGGAGACCGGGCCGTCCACGCCCTGGCTCGACAGGTCGCGGGCTGGGGCCGCATCCAGGCGGTCCGAACGCTGCGCGGCACCACCGATCCCGGCATCAAGGCATGGCTGCTGCGCGAGGGCTTCCGCAACGCCGTCATGGACGAGTACCTCGCCCACCTGGCCGCGACCACGGGCGACCTGCACGGCGCGTTGAGCCAACCCCATGTCGACACCGCGCTCCTGGACGGCTGCGGCGGCATCCTGGCCGCGATGGCCGACGGCGAGGGAGGGCCCGCACCCGGCCTGGCCGACTACGCGCACGCCGTCACCGTGCTGCACCGCTACGCCGACCTGGCACTGGCCCGGACGCCCGTCATCGGCATGCTTCGCGACCTGATCAGTATCACCATGTTCTTCCGCCACCCGCCCCGGGAACCGCCCTGGACATCCGTCGACATCGAGTGCCTGACAGCACGCTACGAGGGCCTGCTCCACGAACCCCGGTGGCAGGTACTGGTCCTGGACCACCTCGACGACCCAGGACGCCCTGACTTCCACCTCGCCCTGCGGCCCGCCGAAGTCCTGCACCTGAACCCGACAGCCCGACTCCTGGCACATCTGGAGACCGGACCGTCCCTGCTCGACCCGGCCTGGGGCCACGCGCTGCGCCACAGCCACCACCGGCACGCCGCACACATCCTCGACCTGGCCGAACGACGCCTCGCCGCCACCCCCCGTCCCGAACGCGACCACGCCCTGCTGCTGTTCGCGCATTTCCTGCGACGCCATCCTGAACACGGCTGGCCCCTGCTGCGGGCGGCCCTCACCACCAGCACGCCCGAAGCACGCCGCACCGCGTTGACCACCCTCGCCGGATGGCCCGCAGCCGCTCTCACGCAGGAGGCCGCCGATCACCTGCGCGCTGCCCAGGG
Source organism: Streptomyces sp. NPDC104096 (assembly GCF_055584385.1). Taxonomy (NCBI): domain Bacteria; kingdom Bacillati; phylum Actinomycetota; class Actinomycetes; order Kitasatosporales; family Streptomycetaceae; genus Streptomyces; species Streptomyces sp. NPDC104096. The sequence goes on along the minus strand of NZ_JBVJMD010000019.1, from coordinate 16,626 downwards.
CACACGCCCCTGATCGTGATCGCTGGCAACGTCGAGGCTTGCCGGGTCGTGAGCCCCGCATTTTCCTGTGCCGACAGGGGCGGTGCCGCCGGCAGCGCCGAACGGGTGGTCAAGGGGCGCCTGCTCCCACCCTCTCCGCCGCGGCCAGATAGGCCAGCACGGTGGGCCGCCCGTCGTCCTTGCGCGCGGCCACCGCCAGTCGGGAGGGGGAGACGCCGCGGACCGGTACGGCGATCACCTCGTCCCGGACGACCAGCGAAGCGTTGCCGGCCGCGAGCAGCGCCACCCCCTGGCCGTTGGCGACCGCCTCGTGGGTCTCCTCGGCGCTGGCCACCACCCCGCCTATCCGTGGCGCGCGATCACCACGGGAGTCCAAGGCCAACCAGTAGTCCCGCAGCGGACCGGCCTCCGGGGGAAGAGCCAGGAACGGCTCGTCGAGGAGATCGGCGAAGTCCACAGCACCCTCGTGATCGGCTGCGGCCCGTGCCGCCAGGGGATGTCCGTGCGGCAGTGCCACCACGCGTGGTTCCCGGGCCACGACCGCGTACCGGTAGCGTTCGCCGTCCGGGAGCGGCAGCCAGACGAACGCCACATCGCTGGACCCGTCCGCCAGTCCGGCACTGGGGTCGGCCCAGTTGACCTGCCGCAGGACGGGCCGGGCGTCCGGGTGCAGGGAGACCAGCCGGGTGCGGAGGGCGGGCAGCAGTCCGCGGCCCGGGCTGGTGGACATGCCGATGACCAGGGTGTTCCGTTCGGCGGCCTTGGCGTCCTCCACCGCCGCCTCGGCGGCCTGCCAGACGGCCAGTAACTCGCGGGCGTGCGGCAGCAGGGTTTCCCCCGTCGCCGTCAGCCGCACCGCCCTGCGGTCCCGGTGGAACAGACCCGCGCCGAGCTGTTTCTCCAGCATCCGGATCTGCTTGCTGAGCGCGGGCTGGGAGACGAACAGCCGTTCGGCGGCCCGCGTGAAGTTCAGTTCCTCGGCGACCGTGACGAAGTAGCGCAGATCGCGTCCGTGGACGTCCATAACGCATGGCTATCACAGCAGATCTTGGACGTGGTCCCGGATTCCGGCGAAGGATGGGGGCTGTCGGCGGGGTGGTCCCGTACGGCAGGTGATGGGGGAGACGAGAGATGACCGAGAACGGCAAGGTCTGGCTGGTCACCGGCGCGAGCAGCGGCTTCGGGCGGGCCATCGCCGAAGCCGCGGTGGCGGCCGGCGACACGGTGATCGGTACGGCCCGGCGGCCCGAGGGCCTGGCGGACCTGGTCGCCGCGTACCCCGACCGGGTGGAGGCGATCGGCCTCGACGTCACGGACGGCCCGCGGATCGACGAGGTGGCCGCCGACGTCCTGGCTCGCTACGGCCGGATCGACGTGCTGGTGAACAACGCCGGGCGCACACAGGTCGGGGCGTTCGAGGAGACCACCGACGACGAGCTGCGCGACCTGTTCGAGCTGCACGTGTTCGGCCCGGCCCGGCTGACCCGGGCGCTGCTGCCGCAGATGCGGGAGCGAGGCAGCGGATCGATCGTCAACATCAGCAGTTTCGGAGGGCAGTTGTCCTTCGCCGGATTCTCCGCGTACAGCGCGACCAAGGCGGCGCTGGAGCAGCTTTCCGAGGGCTTGGCCGACGAGGTGGCGCCGTTCGGCGTCAAGGTGCTGATCGTGGAGCCCGGTGCCTTCCGCACCAACCTGTTCGGCAAGGGCGCGGCCTACTTCTCCGAGGAGCACCCGGCGTACGCGGAGAAGGTCGGCGCGACCCGGAAGCTGGTGCAGGAGGGCGACGGCACGCAGCCCGGGGACCCGGCGAAGGCCGCGGCGGCGATCCGGCTGGCCCTGGACGCCGAGAACACCCCGTTGCGGCTCGCCCTCGGCGGCGACGCGGTGGACTTCCTCGTCGGGCACCTGGATTCGGTGCGGGCCGAACTCGCCGCGTGGGAGAAGGTCTCCCGGGGGACGGGCTTCGACACGCAGTGACGCGCTCGCGCGGTGCGAAGCAGGGGCAGGGGCAGGGGCAGGGGCAGGGCAGAACCAGAGTCCGGTGCCGCTGCGGAGCAGGACCCGGTTCAGCCTCCGAGGCGCTGGGCGAGGTGGAGCAGGTCTGCCAGGTGCAGGACCCGTCCGTCGAAGCCCGGGAGGGGGACATGGAGCGGCCGGGTCCAGCGGGCGGGGATGGCGTCCAGCCCGTAGTACGCCCCTGCGAGACCTCCGGTCACCGCGGCGACGGTGTCCGTGTCCCCGCCGAGGTCGATCGCCGCGCGCAGGGCGTCCTCGAAGCCGTCGGTGGTGCGCAGGGCCCAGACGGCGGAGCCCAGACAGGGCCAGACGGCACCGTTGAACTCGGTGGCCCGGTCGGGGTGCCAGTCGGGTGCGAGGACGACGGCGTACCGGTCGCGGTGGTCGGGGTGGACGAGGGTCAGGACGTCCGGGAGCGCGGCGAGGGGATCGGCGCCGTCGAGGGTGAGGCGGACGAGTTCGTGGAAGATCGCGCTGCCTTCCCAGGCCGCGCGGTCACCGTGGGTCAGGGCCGCGATGCGACGGGCCGCGTCCATGGTGGCCTCCTGGCCGGCCGCGGCGAAGTGGACCGCGGAGGTCGACGCGCGCATCAACGAGCCGTTTCCCGCCGCTCGTCGGTTGACCTGGAAATGGATCGCGGCGGCGAGGTCCCAGGGCATCCCGTTGGTCAGCACGTCCTCGGTCTGCAAGCCGATGTCCTTCGGCTCCGACGCTGCCCACCGCTGGAAGCGGGCGAAGACGTCCGGCAGATCCAGGCCGCCCCGCCCCAGCAGCGACTCCGCGACCAGGACGGCCATCTGTGTGTCGTCAGTGGCCTCGCCGGGGTCCCAGCCACCGCCTCCGCACATCTCGTTACCGGCACCGGGGGCGGGAGACCGCGCGGAGAACGCTCCCTGCGGGCCGAACTCGAAGGGGGCGCCCAAGGCGTCCCCCACCGCTGACCCGACGACCGCGCCGGCGACCCGCTGCATCCGCTCCATCCGCGCAGGCTATCCGTGCCGCGCCGTTCCGGTTCTCCAGGACCTGGAGGTGCCCGGTGGCGCTGCGGCCGAGGTTGCTGCGCGTCATCGGGGCGGGGGAGTGAACGCGTCCCACGCCTGCGACGTGTTACTGAGAGTGACTGATTGGATGCCTGGTGCGGTATCCCTTTCGTTCGGTCTCTCGGGGAGAGGTACATGGTCCACACCAGGACGTCCAGGTCGTCGGCCCGCGGGCGAAGGGCCGTCGTACGAGCGTTGCCGGGCGCTGTTGCCGTTCGCGGCATCGTTGCGGGTGCGCTGGCCGTACTGTCGGTCGCGACCGGTGTTCCGGTCCACGCGTCGGCGGCCCCGGCTCCGGTGCGGTGGGCCGTGCTCGGCGACTCGTACACGGCAGGAGTTTTCGTCGGCGATCCCAGCCCGCCGTTGGGCGACGCGGGCCGGGACGGCTGCGACCGGACGACGGGCTCGTATCCGAACCTCGTCGAGCGGGGGCTCGCCGCCAGGCCGCCCGCGGGCCGGGAGGTGCGGCGGACCGATGTCAGCTGTGGCGGCGCCACCGTCCTCGAGGTCGCCTCGGCCCGGCAGACTCCCGTCAGCCCCGTGCGGCCTCCCCCGGACGGCTGGCCCGGTCTGGCCCCGCAGGCGGACCGCGCCGAGCTGGGCGCGAACACCGATGTGGTCACGATCGGTGTCGGAGGCAACAGCCTGCCCATCGACAGGCTGTTCACCTCCTGCCTGCTCGCGGGGATCGGCCGGCCGGACGAGGCCACGCCCTGCCGGGACGCCTACGAGGCCGACGGCCCGTTCCTCGACCGCGAATCGATCTACGACAAGTACGACCGGCTCACCCGGGAGTACGCCACCATGCTGCGGAACGTGCGCCAGAAGGCACCCGACGCAAAGATCATCACGGTCGGTTACCCCACGGTCCTTCCCGAGGACCCCAGCGGCTGTGACCGCGAGGACACCACGGAGCTGGCCGTCCGCCTCAAGGGCGTGGGACTGCTGTCGGTCACCCGGGGGGACGTCGTCTGGCTGCACGAAGTGATCACCCACCTCGACGCCGTCATCCGGGCCGTCACCGTGGTGAGCGGTGACGAGTACGTCGACACCGCCACTGCCAGCGAAGGCCACGACGTGTGCCGCCCGCAGGCGAAGAAGTGGGTGGAAGGCGTCTGCGGGCAGGCGGGCTCGTACTGGCCCGACCACCTGGACTTCGGCCCGCTCTCGCTGGAGTGCTCCGACGGGAGGAAGGCCACGTTCGTGCACCCCAACGCCGCCGGTCACGCAGCCATTGCCAGGCAGGTCGAAGCTGCCGTCCGCAAGGCACTGAGCTGACCGGAACAGGTGGTCAGGACGCCTCCCCGACCAGGGCGGCGCGCGCCTCGGAGTCTCCCCGGAGACGCGCGCGTACCAGGCGTGAGCAACCGCTCCGAGCGGGACCGGGCCGTCTCTCGAGCACGGCCCGGGCGCGCCCTAGGGACGGACGTAAGGTCGGGTCATGACCTCCATGTTGTGGCCGTCGGGGTCGTCGAAGTAGGCGCCGCGGCCGCCGAACAGGCGGTTGATCCTGCCGGGTTCGGTGTGGCCGGGGTCGGCGTAGTAGGTCACCCCGACCACCTCCAGGCGGGCGATCACCGTGTCGAACCGCTCGTCCGGTACGAGGAAGGCGTAGTGCTGCGACTGGATCGGCTCGTCCCGCTTCTCGTAGTAGTCGAGCGTCACGCCGTTGCCGAGGTCGACGGGCAGGAACGGGCCGAACGGGGCACCGACCTTCAGGCCCAGAATCGCGGCGATGAACTCGGCGGACAGGCTCCGGTCGCTCGCGTAGACGGCAGTGTGGTTCAACTGGACGCCGGTCGCTGTCGTTCCGGGTTCCTGCGGGTACGGCTGGACATGGGACATCAGTGGTGGGTCTCCGGTCTTGGGACTCGTGTGAAGGAGGCGCCGTACGCGGGCGCCGGGAGCGAAGACGCGAAGAAGGGTGGCGGGGCTCGTGCCCGCCTCGTGCTCAAGCCGAGGCCGGGAACCTCACTCGTGCATGGCCCATGGCCGACCCGGCAGTCACCCGGCCGACTCTAGTGAGCACGGCAGGCCGGGGCAACACCGATCCGGTCGAGCCTGCTCGGGTAGTTTGATCCGCCATGGATGATCTTCACGCCCTGCCCGCCGCCCCGCTCACCGTCGCGGCCGGTCAGGCGGCCTGTGCCGCGTTGGACGTCGCCGCCAACGTCGCCGCTGCCGCGGACCTCGTACGCCGCGCCGCCGACCAGGGCGCCGAACTGCTCGTCCTGCCGGAGCTCTTCCTCACCGGCTACGAACTGCCGGGAATCGTGGCCGACCCCGCGACCTGCACGCTGAGCCCCGCGGACGCCCGGCTGGACCCGTTGGCCACCGCCTGCGCCGAGACCCGCACCGCCGTGGTGGCCGGGGCACCCACCCGCGACTCCGACACCGGCGAACTGCGCATCTCCGCCGTGGTCCTGGACCGTGACGGCCGCTTCGCCGCTCGGTACGACAAGCAGCACGTCACCCCGAGCGAGCGCGCCGCCGGCTTCAAGGCGGGTACTCGTGGTTGCACCATCGCCCTGGACGGCTGGCAGCTCGGACTCGGCATCTGCTGGGACTCCGGCTATCCCGAACACGCCCGGGCCGCCGCGCTTGACGGCTGTCACGCGTACCTGGTCGGCGCGATGTTCGGCCGGGGAAGCGGTGAGCGCCAGCGCGCGACGGTCTTCCCCGCGCGGGCCCTGGACAACACCAGCTATGTGCTGCTCGCCAATCACAGCGGGCCCAGCGGCCCGTACCACGGCTGCGGCGGCAGTGCGATATGGAACCCGGACGGCACGCTGCTCGCCGACGCCGGCACCGCCGAACCCGGTCTGGCCACCGTCAGTCTCCGCCCCGACGTCCTGGCGCGGGCCCGGGCGGAAGAGCCCGTACTGGTCGACCCCTCGCTCACGGCCCCGGCACGCCCCCGCAGCGGCGCCGACGTATGAGACAGGCACGGTGCCCGACATCAGGCCGCGGGACGGTTCGGGGGACTTGCAGTACGACGTCTCCGGCCCCGGGGTGTCGCGACCGTCCAAAGGGCGTTGGCTACGTGGTGTGCTCGACCACCTGGACCCCGGGCGCGAAGTACGCGACGGCGGCGGTGAGGCGGGTTCGGTCCAGCCGCCAGCCTGTCACGGCCCGGGACGCCCGCAGCAGGTCGGCCGACACGGGGGTGAGCGCCTCGCCGATGGAGCGGGCGATGGGTCCCTGTCCGGCCCCGGGCAGCGGCGGGGCGCCCTCGCGCCGGGCGACGCCGACCCACGGGACCACACTGCGCGGCACCGGTTGCTGCCACAGCACCACAGCCGTGATGTCCTGCCACGGCACATGCGCCGTGGTGGCGCGGTAGCGGACGGGGGAGCCGCCGAGGAGTATGCCTGTGGCGTCGACTCTGAACGCGGCCTTCCGGGTCAGTGCTCCTACGGCCATGAGCAGTCCGCCACCGCCGAACAGCAGGAGGCCCACGATCCGCAGGCCCAGCGGCATGTCGAGGGAGGGCACCAGCAGCAGCACACTGAACAGGGCCGCGGTCGCCAGGACCGAGGTCGTCCGGCGGTCGAATCCGTACCGCGCCTCGTACACGGGCGCTTCGCTGTCATGCATGTCGAGATCATGGCTCTGAATCTCGACCGGGACCACCCTGACGAAGTACACGGTTGCCCAAAGGTGTCTCCATGTTCCCGTGCCCACCGGCCGAGTTCGATCGAGGGTCGGCCCGTTAGGGTCGGGGTATGACGTCACCTCTTGTGGACAGTGCCTTTGACTCGCTCCGTCTCGACGCCGTGTCCGATCAGGATGCGCTGCGCCAGGTCTACGAGCTTCCCGGCGACGCGGCTGTGCGCAAGCAGATGACCGAACTCACCGAACAGACGCGGCGGTTGATCGGCTGCTCGTCGCTGGTCCTGGTCGCCAGCGCGGACGCCGAGGGCAACTGTGACGTCTCCCCGCGCGGCGGGCCGCCCGGGTTCGTCGCCGTCCTCGACGCACGGACGCTGGCGATACCGGACGCGACCGGCAACAAGCGGCTGGACACCCTCCAGAACGTCATCGCCACCGGGCGGGCCGGGCTGCTGTTCGTCATCCCCGGGCGCACCACGACGCTCAGGGTGAACGGGCGGGCCTGCGTCTCCACCCGCCCGGAACTGCTGTCGCAGCTGACCGCCGTGGGCAAGCCGCCGGCCAGTGCGCTGGTGCTGGGGATCGAGGAGGTCTACCCGCACTGCCCCAAGTCGCTTCTGCGCAGCGGTGCCTGGAAGCCGGAGCAGTGGCTGCCGGCGGATGCCCAGCCGACCTCGGCCGAGGTGACGCTGGCTCAGCTGCGGAGACCGGAGCTGACGATCGCCGACATCGAGCAGGCGGAGGCGGATTCGCTGAAGTACCGGTACGAGTGACGGCGCGACCGGGACGATTGCCGAGTGCTCGGACCGGCGCCTCCAGGACCGTGCCGCTGTCGGATACCGGGAAGTCCGTGGACCTGCCCGCAGTAGCCCGATGGGAGGCTGACGGCCATCTCGAGTGGTTACGCTCCGTACATAAATGAATTCATGGGGTAATCATGGTCGTGCTCGGTCGTTCTGGCCCGGGCCGCCACGGGACGGGGCCGGCGTGCCCGTCGGCGTGGCGTTCTCCGGCCCTGGGAGTCGCGTGTCCGAGCAGAACGCCGTCGAAGTCGAGACCACCTACGGCAAGATCTCAGGCCTGGAGCAGGGCGGCATCGCCCGCTTCCTGGGCATCCCCTACGCGGCGGCGCCCCTCGGCGACCTGCTGTTCGACGCCCCGCAGCCACCCGAGCCCTGGGCCGGGGTGCGCACCGCTCACACCTACGGCCCTACCGCTCCCAAGCCGCCGCTCGCCGGTCGGCTCGGTGAGATCGTCGCAGACCCGGACCATGAGGGCGACGAGTGGCTGAACCTCAACGTGTGGACCCCCGACCCCCAGGCCTCGGGACTGCCGGTGCTGGTGTGGATCCACGGCGGCGGCTTCACCACCGGATCGTCGGCCGTGCCGACCTACGACGGCGCGACCTTCGCCCGTGACGGCCTGGTGTGCGTGAGCTTCAACTACCGGCTCGGCGTGTACGGCTTCGGCTACCTGCCGGACGCGCCGGCGCCTGCCAACCGCGGTCTGCTCGACCAGGTCGCGGCGCTGCGGTGGGTGCGCGAGAACATCGCCCGCTTCGGCGGCGACCCGGACAACGTCACCGTCGCCGGAGAGTCCGCCGGCGCGATGAGCGTGCTCGCGCTCCTTTCCCGTGACGACGGACTGTTCCACCGGGGCATCGTCCAGAGCGGCAACGGTCACATCGGTCAGACGCCCGCCGACGCGACCAAGGTCCTCGCGGCCGTCGCCGACGAACTCGGCATCGCCCCAACCCTGGAGGCCTTCACCGACGTCGAAACCGAGGAACTGATCAAGGCGCAGGCCACGGTCGGTTCCGACATCAGCCAGAAGCCGGACACCGCGAAGTACGGCGCGAGCACGATGGCCGCCTGCGGGCTGTCCTTCATGCCCGTCGTGGACGGCACCACGCTGCCCAAGCGCCCCATCGACGCGATCGCCGACGGTGTGGGCGATGGCATCCCGCTGCTGATGGGCACCACGACCGAGGAGTTCCGCCTCTTCATCGTCTCCACCGTCCTGGTCGCCTGGAACCTTCCCGCCCTGTACAACGGCCACCTGACTGCCTACGGCGTTCCCGCGGGCTCTTGGGACGAGTACAAGAAGGGCGACACGAACACCTACCCCCGCGACGGATCCTCGGGCGTGGCCAGCGCGCTGTTCACCGACCGGATGTTCCGCATCCCGACCTACCGCGTCGCCGAGACCCGCAGTGCGCGGTCCGGCGCCGCCACCCACCTCTACGAGCTCGGCTGGCGCTCCCCGGTGACGCCCAACAACATCGGGATCAAGCTGGGCGCCTGCCACAGCGTGGACCTGCCGTACGGCTGGGACACCACGGAACTGGCGGAGAGCAAGAAGTTCACCGGCCCCGACCCGTCGAAGCCGCTGGCCCAGGTCCTGCACAAGGCGTGGGCGGACTTCGCCAAGACCGGCGCCGTCTCCTGGGCGGCCTACGACACCGACAAGCGCCCTGTGATGATGTACGCCCACAACAACACCGCGACCCACCAGGTCGTGGAGGATCCGCGCACGAGCGAGCGCACCTGGTGGGACGGCCACCCCGCCACCCGCTGACCTGTTCGTGTCGCACGCACGCCGCCCCGCCGGGCAACCGGCGGGGCGGCGTGCGTGTCCGGGCAGGCGCGCCAGGCGTCAGCGGGTGGCGGCCTCGACGCGGGCGCGGACGACGTCGGCCCCGGCCGGGGTGGCCTCGGCGTTCATGAAGTCGGCGGCGTCGCCGGCGTACGGCAGCCCGTACACCGGGGTACCGGGCTGCGAGCGCCAACTGTCGGCGAGGCCTCCGTAGGCCAGCGTGTCGAAGCCGAGCAGGTCGAGCAGTTCGGTGGCGTGCGCCACCGCCGCCGGGTCGTCGCCCGCGAGGGGCAGCGCGGTGCGGTCCGGCGCTCCCTTCGGTCGGGCCAGCGCGCCCAGGTGGCGGAAGAAGATGTTGTTGAACCCCTTCACCACCTGCGCGTCCGGCAGATGGCCCTGGAGGAGTTGGCTCTCCGTGGTGGAGCCGTCCTTCAGCGCGGGGATCTCGCCGTCCCGCTCCGGGTAGTAGTTGCCGGTGTCGATGACCGTCTTCCCGGCCAGTGGAGCCACCGGGATCTGGTCGAACGCCTTGAGCGGCACGGTCACCACCACCCAGTCGCCCGCCGCGCCGGCCTCCGCCGGGGTTGCCGCGCGGGCCCGCGGGCCGAGCTCCGCGACCAGGTCGCCGAGTGTCTCGGGGCCGCGCGAATTGCTGAGCACCACGTCCAGGCCGGCGTCGACCGCCAGCCGGGCCAGTGTGCCGCCGATGTGTCCACTGCCGATGAGTCCGAGAGTAGCCATGGTTGTCACAACCTCGCGGCACGGCCGTGGATTCCGTCTTCGACCGGGTTCTTTCGGACCAGGGGGCCGTCGACGCGGGCCGCGGTCACGCGACCGGCCCGGTCTTCCCGGCCGAGGCGTCAGGTGAGCTGCGGTGCCACCTCGGCCGCGACCCATTCCATGGCCCGCTCGACACGTTCGGCCGCGAGCGGCAGCCACGGGGTGCAGGCGGTGAGCCCTGCCTCGGCGAGCCGGCCGAGGTCGTCGGCGACGCTCGCCGCCTGGTTGGCGGGCACCGGCGCCGGGTAGCACGGCGCGACGAGCACGGAGGTCAGCAGTCGCAGACGGGTGGTCGCTCCCGCGACGGCCGACAGCAGGACGAGCGGGTCCGTGTCGAGGCCGAAGCCACTGCCCGGTCCGACGGCGACGCGACGACCGACGATCGCCCCGTCGCCACCCTCGACTCCCGCACCGTCGCTGTTCATCCCGGCTGGGATGCGGTGGACCACCTGGTGTGGCGCGGGTCACATGGCGAAGGTGGAACTCGCGCGACGGCATCGGCGAACCACAGGTGTCCACGCGAACGACTTCAGGGGAAGCACATGAACCGAAGAGGCAACGAGTGACGCTCTCGCCGGGCGTCGGTGCCTGGTCCGACGCCCGGGACGACCAGGGGTACGACTCCGACGCCTCGGTCGTGGAGAAGTCCTGGGAGACACCGGACGTGTTCGCCGTGCTGTTCGACCGGTACGCGGACGACATCCACCGCTACGTGGCCAGACGGCTGGGCGTCGACGCGGCCGACGATCTGATGGCCGAGACATTTGTGATCGCGTTCCAGCAGCGCCGCCGCTACGACCTGGCGCAGCCCCAGGCGCGCCCGTGGCTGTACGGCATCGTGACCAATCTCGTAGGCCGTCATCGGCGGGTCGAGGCCCGCAGGCTGCGCGCGCTGTCGCGTGCGGCGTCCCTCGCGGCCGACGGGGGGAACGCGGAGGGCGAGCCCATGGAGGACCGGGTCGCCGAGAAGGACAGTGCCGAACGTGCCGCGCGCGTCCTGGCGGGCGCGCTCGCCGAACTGCCCGCCCGCCACCGTGACGTCCTCCTCCTCGTCGCCTGGGGCGGCCTCGACTACGCGGAGACGGCGCGGTCCCTGGGCATCCCCGTCGGCACCGTGCGCTCACGCCTGCACCGGGCACGGGCCCGACTACGCCGATCCAGCGGCTCCATAGACACCCAGGACGCCCTTCGCGCGGCTGCACCCCACAAGGAGCACGATCATGGATGAACTCACGGGGCTGCCCGAATGGGAAGCCGGCAACGTCCAGCTCGCCTCCGGGGCACGCGCCGCCGCCCGGGCGCGCCTTCTCGACGCGATCGACCAGGAGACGCGTCACGGCGCACGGAGCGGGCTGCCCCGACGCCTGGTGCTGCGCGGCGCCTTCGTCGGTGTGGCCGCTGCCGCCGCGGCAGGCGTCACGGTCGCGCTCACACGGGGCGGTGACGACGCGAGCACGCCGAACCTCACCACGCTCAGCGCGGCCCAGCTCCTGCGCAAGGCCGCCGACACCACGCGGGCCGACCGTGGCCGACTGCCCATCCCGCGTGACGACCAGTACTTCTACACCAGGACGTACACCGAACGGACGTATCGCGACGGAGGCAGAAGACGTACCTGGACGGACGAGAGCTGGATGTCCGTCGACGGATCCAAACCCTCCAGCCGACAGGAGTACGGGAAGGTCCACCACGATCCGCCGCTCGGCCCCCATGAGGTGGCGTGGCCGCCCACCGTCTACTCCGAGCTCGAGAAGCTGCCCGCCGACCCCGACGAACTCCTCGCCCTGTTCCATCGCGACATGCCCGACTCGCCGATGCGGGACATGACGACGTTCAGCGATGTGTGTCTCCTCATGCAGGGACCGCGCGTGATGCCGCCGGGACTTCAGTCCGCCGCCTTCGAGGCGCTCGCCGAGATCCGGGGGGTGCGCATCGACAAGGACGAGGTCGACGTCCTCGGCCGGCCCGGAATCGCCGTGTCCCAGCCGGGCTCCCAGTTCGCCTTCCTCTTCGACCGCGACACCTACGCCTACCTCGGCCTGCGCGTGCGAGGCGGCTTCACCACGAAGGTCGTGGACGGGGAGTGGCGAGAGACCAACGTGTACGACGAGACAAGGAGCCTCCAGCGGATCGCCGTGGTCGACCGCATCGGCCGACGACAGCCGTCCCACTGAGGGGAACATTCGTCCAATCCAGCGGCGGGGGCCGGCGGACACAGTGGACCCGTGGTCGGTTCCGACGGCGGAACCGACCGATTGGGGGAGTGTCATGCGGATCCTCGTCTCCGGCGCCGGCGTCGCCGGTCCGGTGCTGGCGTACTGGCTCACCCGGCACGGCTTCTCGGTCACCGTCGTCGAGCGGGCACCGGCCCTGCGCAGGACCGGCGGTCACGCGGTCGACCTGTTCCGGCCCGCGGTGAACATCTCGGAGAGGATGGGCGTGCTCCCGCGGATCGAGGAGCGGGCCACCGGCACGAACCGGATGACCGTCCACCGGGAGGGCTCACGGCATCCTGTCCGGGCGGACCTCGCCAAGATCTTCGGTGCCACCTCCGACCGGCACCTCGAGATCATGCGCGACGACCTGAGCGAGATCTACTGCGACGCCACCCGCGACGACGTCGAGTACGTGTTCGGCGACTCGATCACCGCCATCTCGCCCGACGGCGAGGTGCGGTTCGAGAACGCCGCGCCACGCCGCTTCGACCTGGTCGTCGGCGCGGACGGGCTGCACTCCGTCGTGCGCCGTCTCGTCTTCGGCGAGGAGTCCCGCGCCGACGTCTTCATCGGGGCCCACTTCGGGGTGCTGACCCTGCCGAACGCCACCGGCCTCGACGGCGAACTCGTCCTCCACGTCGGCGTCGGCCGCACGGCCGGCATGTACGGCGCGCGGCACCTCGGCGAGGCTCGGGCGCTGTTCCTGTTCCGCAGCGAGCGCGAACTCGAACACCACCATCACGACGTGCCCCGGCAGAAGGAGTTGCTGCGCGGCGCGTTCGCCGGTCTGCACGCCGACGTGGACGGCTGGCTCGAGGAACTCGACCGCACCCCGGCGTTCTACTTCGACTCCATCACCCAGCTCCGCATGGACACCTGGTCGAGAGGGAGGGTGACGCTCGTCGGCGACGCGGGCTACTGCCCCGGCCCGGCCGTCGGCGGCAGTACCAGCCTGGCCGTGGTCGGTGCGTACGTCCTCGCCGGAGAGCTGGCCCGGGCGGGCGGCGACCACGAGCGCGCCTTCCCCGCCTACGAGCGCGTGATGACGCCGCACGTGCACGGCAGCCGCGCGGTCGCGCTGGGCGCGGCGAAGACCCTGATCCCCACGTCCCGCCTCGGCGTGTGGGGACTGGCCCAGGGCGCCCGCCTGATCTCCGCCCTGCCCGCCCGCCCCAGCCGCGCCCTCGTTCGGCTCACCACCAGGAGCGCGCGCTTCCACGACTCCGTGAGCGTCGACGACTACCTGCCGTCGCCCGCCGCGGCAGGAGACCGGGGCGGCCTCGCAGGCGACCCCGGCGGCGGCCTCGCGGCGACGTGAGGAGGGCTCGCCGCCCGGCTTCGTACCCTGTGCCCCGAGATGCGTCATTTCAGGCTGGACCGTTTACTGGTCGCACCGACCTTGGGCATCTCCCCTTCGTACTGGAGGAAAAACGTGGCGACTCTTACCGTCTGGAAGTTCGACTCCTTCGATCGCGCCGACAAGGCGGAGGACACTCTGCTCCGCTTGCAGAAGCAGGAACTGATCAAGGTGGTCGACGCCGCCGTCGTCAGCTGGCCCGAGGGAGCGAAGAAGCCCAAGACGAGGCAGCTGCGCAACCTCACCGGCGTAGGCGCCCTGTCGGGCACGTTCTGGGGCATGCTCTTCGGCCTGATCTTCTTCGTGCCGCTGCTGGGCGCCGCGATCGGGGCCGCGGCGGGCGCGCTGGGCGGCAGCCTCGCCGACGTCGGTATCGACGACGACCTCATCGACACCGTGAAGGCCGAGGTGACACCCGGCACCTCCGCCCTCTTCCTGCTCACCCAGGACGCCGTGGTGGACCGGGTGAAGGCGGAGCTGCCGGGCGGCCACGCACAGCTGATCCGCTCCAACCTCAGCGGTGAGCAGGAAGCGAAGCTCCGCGAGGTCTTCGAGGGCTGACCCCGAGTGTGCCGTGCGTCCACGACGAAGGCGGGCTTGTCCCGGGCTCGCCGTGGACGCACACGCATCTACGCACACGCATCTACGTGCAGACACGCAGACATCCACGTGCAGACAGGCGTCATCAGCCTGACGGCCCGCCGCGGTGCCCCTGCCGCCGCCCGCTGTGAAAGGCCCCTCCATGTGTGCCCAGCCCGCCCCCTCCCGCCGCGTCCTCCTGCGCACCACCATGGCCGCCGGCCTGGGCGCCGCGGTCCCCGGCCTGACCCTGGCGGGCTGTGCCGGCCCCCGGCAGACGGAAGCCGCCGCGGCCTCGCCGAGCCCCACCGGAACCGGCCCACGTGCAACGGCAGGCGGCCTGACCTCCAACGGCTACGGCCACACCGACGCCGACTACGCCCGCGTGGGGCTGCAACCCGACCGGATCCAGCAGTGGGAGGACGGCTTTCGCACCGCCGGCCAGAACGACGACCCGAACGTCTTCGAGTGGTGGTACTCCGACTTCACCGGCGACGACGGCACCGTCGTCTCGTTCACCCTGAGCACCCGGCTCGACGACGGATTCGTTCCCGAGCCCGGCGAGGCCGGACGCAAACCCAAGTCCGCCGTCATCGTGACCGACCCCGACGGCACCAGTCACGGCGGAACGCACACGTACGAGTGGAGCGACTTCTCCAGCGCCAAGGACCGCTGCGACGTCCGTCTGGGCCCCTTCACCTTCACCGGCGACCTGAAGACGTACCGCATGAAGGGCCAGTCGGGCGATGTCGGTGTGGACCTGACACTGACCAGCCTCGTACAGCCCTTCCGCCCCGGCACCGGCATCATCTACTTCGGTGACACCGACTACCACTTCGGCTGGCTGTGCGTGGTGCCGTCGGGCACCGCGACCGGCACGGTCACGGTCGACGGGAAGCAGCGCTCCTTCACCGGACACGGCTACCACGACCACAACTGGGGCAACCGCCCCTTCCCCTACGGTGTCGCACACTGGCGTTGGGGCCGCGGCAGCGTCGGCCGGTACGCGGTCATCGGAGCCGACCTCCATCTGCGCAAGGAGTACGACTCGGCCACGGTCCCCGTCTTCCTCGTGGAGGACACCGACTCCGGCAAGCGCGTGGTCGGCGCGTACGGCACCGACACCGTGACAGCCGTCGAGTCCGACCCCGAGCCGCACCCCGAAGCCGCCTACCCCGACGACTACTACAGCAAGGTCCACTGGACCTATCACAGCGGCGACGACAAGGCCGACTTCACCTTCACGGACACCGACCAGCTCATCGTCGCCCGGCAGTACGTCACCAAGCCCACCCAGGCCCAGAAGACCGCCATGGACAAGCTCGGCATCGACGAGATCTGGTACACCCGCTACGCCACCACCAACGACCTCACCCTCGACCTGGCCGACGTGCACGCCTCGGGAACCGGAACAGGAACCCTCGAAGCCGCCCAGTTCGGCCTGGCCGGCGCGCCGCCGAAAACCGGCGGCACCCCTTCGCCTTCCGCCTGACCACCCGTATCCGCGGCCGGGTGGCCGGCCAGCTCACGCGACGACCACGGTACGGACGTCGGTGAACTCGCGGATGCCCTCGACCGACAACTCCCGTCCGTAGCCGCTGCGGCCGATGCCGCCGATCGGCAGCCGCGGGTCGGAGGCCACGACCGCGTTGACGAAGAGGGCGCCCGACCGGATGCGCCGGCCCACCGCGAGCGCGTGCTCGGTGTCACCCCACACGGCACAACCCAGCCCGAACGCGGTGTCGTTGGCCAGCTCGACCGCGTGCTCGTCGTCGCGGGCCCGGACGATCGCGGCCGCCGGCCCGAAGGTCTCCTCGACGAAGGCGGTCATGCCCGGGGTGACATGGTCGAGGACGGTCGGCGCGACGAAGTTGCCGGGGCCCTCCAGCGCCTCCCCGCCGGTGACCAGGGTGGCGCCCTGCGCCACCGTCTCCCGGATCTGGCGCAGCAGTCCGTCCCGCAGGTCCGCCCGGGAGGCGTAGCCGCGGGCCGGCCCCGCCCGCCGGTCCGCCTTCGCACCCAGCGGCCGGGCCGGCCGCGCGGTGATCGACGCGATCTGCCCGCGCGGCCACCCCAGTTCGGTCGCCTGCCCGCGCCGGGCCAGCGCCCACTGGTCATGCGTGGCCTTGGTGATACTGCCCGCCCACCTGGCGGACGAGACCCCCGTCAGCTCCCGCTTGCGCACCGCCCAGGCAGCCGGATCATGCTCCGCCCCCTGCCGTGCCCGGGTCGAGAGATCACACGCGGCCAGCGAGCCGAGGAACACCCCGACCTCGGCCAGCACCGCCGCGTCCGCCCGCGACACCCGCAGCCGGGCCCGGATGGCCACCCCCGTGGGGCCGGGCACCACGCACGACGCCGCCACCTCCCGCACCCCACCCACCCCCCCCCCCGCACCGCACCTGCCCGGTCACCCCGCCCACCGAACCCC